>CAYWRR010000017.1:19135-20331 GCA_964460425.1 uncultured Nitrososphaera sp. | reverse complement strand
TTTTCTGCAGCTAGGATGCGTCATGATATTGCTGAGGAGGATTTCCAGATGACTTCTGTATTAGGGCTCTGTTAATGCAAGATTATAGCTAGGCGCGTCCTAGCCTATCATTGCTATGTTGTATAGAACCAGAACACACATACTATAATCGGATATGGTCTGTACCTATATTTTAGTTCTAGGAGTTTCAGGTTGGCAGCAAAATGCCTATCATCTGTAATAGAAAGAACGCATATGTATCTATCTGGAAATGGGTTCAGAAATATTATGCTGATTGTGCACAGACAGGTTCAGGATGGACAAGCGTCTGGTCAAGGAAATATTTTTGTTGTTGATGAAACCCTTCTTCAGATAGAAGATAATGACTATTATTGGTTGTGGATAGCCTATGCGCAAAACCTAGGCGTATGTCTGGCAATGCATTTTCTCGTGAGATAACGATGCTTGTATGTTACCGGTTCTTCAAACAACTACGTAATAGGTATGGTAGAAAACCAATATTCACAGACTATGTCTCGTGGTACAATGATGCTTGCAAATGGTTGTTGAGACTGTCTTATCATATATATAGTACTGAACTTAAGAACTTGATGGAAAGATCCATCCAGCACATAAAAGATGGGACAGAATGCTTTGATGACCACTTTCCTTGCAGGAAGAAGGATAATATTGTGATAGGTGGCATGTGTGGAATTGGTTGAAATTATTCATCCTGTATTTGCATGCAGGAATGGACAGAATGCAGTTTACCACATTCCTAGTGACAGAGAGTGGCGGTTAAGTTAACAGAGCCTGCATTAGAATTCTTGGAATCCTGTACTATTGTGGTTTTAAAACATAAAAAATTTCTAGTTAATTAAAAAAAGAAGAGTAGGAGGTCGGTCAGCTCACGCTGACTGTTCCAACCATATTTGGATGCAGTAGACAGAAGTATGGGTACTCGCCGGCTTCTGTAAAGGTATGCTCAAATGTTGCTGCTGGAGCCATTATGCCTGAGTCAAAGTTGCCATCTGGTGTTACATCTGCACCTGATGTTACGGTGTGTGGTTGTGAGTCATCATTTGTCCATGTTACCGTATCGGTTACACTAACTTGAACAGGGTTAGGATCAAATGCATCAGTAGTCAGACTTGATGAGCCAGGGACTATGGAAACACCGGTAGTACCGCCTTGGCCACCTGTAGTGCCTGCCCCTG
>CAYWRR010000017.1:0-19035 GCA_964460425.1 uncultured Nitrososphaera sp. | reverse complement strand
TTGCTCCAGTGTCTGTTGTTGCTCCAGTGTCTGTTGTTGCTCCAGTGTCTGTTGTTGCTCCAGTGTCTGTTGTGTTATCGCCTACTTCTGCTGTTTCTGTCATGTTGCCCTCATCTGTCACATTACCCTCTAATACTGGCAAGGTTGCGTTTTCTACTACACCAGCTTCTGTCACATTCTCCATAGTCACTTCTTCTGTTACTGTTACGTTAGCCATTGATGTTGGGCTTGTTACCATGTCGCTTCCTCTTGGAGGCACCATTGTTCCTGCTGGGTGATCATCTGGAGTCGAGTCAGGAGTAGCTAGAACTGCAAACGCTGCTCCCTTGAGCACATCATCCATTGCGTGATCTACACCAACGTAGATGCCTTCTTCTGGGAAGACAACTTCAACCACGCTACCTGATGCGGGCGGTATCCACCAAGTCTCCTCGTTCAATACCTGAGTGCCGTACCTATTCATCACTGAGCCATCATGTACACTAATCATGGAGGATATGAAGTGGAATGATACTCCATCATTTGGACCTGCATTGACTATGTACCATCTAGTCAGCTCGCCTGGCTGAACCTGGAATATCTCAGCGTCAGGATTCAATGGGATCACCGAGTATGCTCCTATCTCTGGAACGTACTTGTGAGCCATACCGTTAGTCAATACTAAGTCTGGATTTCGTGCAAGGAATTTCTCTAGGTCTAGCGACCCTGTGTCATTTGCTGCAGTAAAGAGACCCTCGATATTATTGCTGTAGATCTCTCCAAAGACTACATAGAACTCCTTAGCTGGTTGCTCATTCGGTGGATGTACTACAATGCCGCCATACATGCCGTTTGCTATGTGCTCCCATATGCCGTTGAGGCCATCAGCTGCACAGTGGTAGTAGAACACACCCGCGTATGGAGGGCTCCATGTCCATGTCACACTTTCGCCAGGTTGAACGTTAGATCCGGTGTCGCTAGCACCAGCACCAATAGCTGATGATGGACCGTAACCTGCATGGAAGTCCATACTGTGTATGACTTCACCTTCGTTTATCAGCGTGAATTCAATTGTATCTCCTTGGTCGACTGATATTACTGGGCCTGGAGTTGTTCCATTGAAGACCATTGCTCTATACATTACACCGCCCGGATGCAGGGGGTTATCTGGAGCTATCTGCACATCTTCTTCGGATGCAATTAAAGTTACTCTCTTTATGTTGCCGGTGGTAGTCTCCTCTTCTTGTGCCTGTGCACCAAGAAATTCTGGCAGAGGACCTAGTATGATCCCTGCGAGTAGAATACCTGCGGCAATACCTGCTATAACTGGTTTGTTCATTGTAGCCATTGAGAACGGTGCAGTAGTTAAAAAGTATTTTGCTTTTTGTTTTTTTTTGATTATCACAGAATATGAGCACTTTTTTGTGTATTCCTACTACATATAATAAACACTATATAATATTCTCCTGCTCATGCACAAGGAGAAGGAGGCTATACATTTTTGTATTCCGGAGGTATCTAATAATTTACTTGCACCTCTTTGGAAAAAAACAAGTCGTTAATTGCGCTGTATGCGGCAAAGAGCTCGGCCGTCATAAGTACAAGCCAAGCGAAGAATGGGGTATTGAGGGTATGCTCTGCGGCGTGTGCCATGTAGAAAAGACAAAAGAATTCATACTTGAGCAGAAAGAGATCTCTGATATTTGCGCTATATGCAAAAAAGAGCTAGGTGACCGTCAGGACCGATACAAGCCACGATGGCAGTGGGAAATGGAGTCCGGTACGCTATTGTGCAAATCGTGCTATCAAAAAAAGGATGTAGACTATAACAAAAGGTTGAACTTTTGCGCGATCTGCAATTGCAAACTAGGCATGTTTTACTACCACCCTAAGCCGGCCTGGCAAATAGACGGCAACCTTTGTCGAAAGTGCTGGGATCGACGGAACAACTACAGCTATAACTACTACAACAATAACGGCCAGAGGTGAGGAATCCCTCTGTATGTTTGAGAGGCACAAGTGTGACAAGTGTGGATGCAAGTTCTGGAAGATCGAAGAATTAATGCAGCACCAACAGCTATCGCATGAGCAGAGCCTGTATGTGTGCAACCAGTGCAACGCTAGCTTTGAAGGAATGGAACAGATGCGCGATCACGCCAGGAAGTTTCATACCTATCATAAGAGAGTGTCTGAACAGGAAGAAGAAGAAGAAAAGAAGAAGAAGAATTATTATTAGACAGCTTTAAGCTGTTTTACTATCGGTGGTCTTGCTTTTCGGAAAACTCGAAAGCCGCATATACATTTTATCTCTGGCAGTCTGGAAAGCTCTTCGACTGATACTTGTGTCCCACAGCGCATGCATTCGTATGCAACTGAGCTGTCTCCACTTGAAGTCTCCATCTGCTCTCTTCCCCACCTTTCCTTAGGCTTGAGCCCCACATTTTAAGCTATATGATAGAATACTGATGCAGGCGCTTGTTTTGCTTTATGGCTGACTGTGCTGCCGCAAGTATTGCAATCGGGATCCTGTGGGATGAGGCACTGACATAATCGAGGCCGATGTTGCTACAAAATTCGATCGACCTAGGATCACCGCCATGCTCCCCACAAATGCCAATCTCTATATCCCTTTTCACGCCTCTTGACATGTCAATAGCCTCCTTCATCAGCCTACCAACTCCTTTGGTATCAATGCTCTGGAAAGGATTTATGCTCACGATTCCCTTTTCCAAGTAAAATGGCAGGAACTTGCCTTCGACATCCTCCCTGCTAAAGCTGAAAGTGGCCTGCGTCAGGTCATTTGTGCCAAAGCTTATAAAATCAACAAGAGGAGCAATCTCATCTGTTACAAGGCAGGCTCTAACAACTTCGATCATGCTGCCAAACTTGATCTTTAATTTTACCTTGTGTCGATGCTCTACTTCACGCTTGACTGATTCAAAGATCTGCCTTACCGCAGCAAGCTCCTCCACCAACGCTATTTGCGGCACCATTATTTGTGGCTCAACTGCCATACCCTCCCCGGTCAGATCTGCGGCCGCCTCACATATCGACCTGATTTGAGTCTCGTAGATCTCCGGAAAAGATATCCCCATCCTGACCCCTCTGTGCCCTAACATCGGGTTTATCTCCGATAGCTCATGTACGCGGTGAAGTATCTTTTCGATACGAGCGATCTCGGAAATCTTCTCATTACTACCGCCGCCAGACTTGAGTTCAAATACCTTTTGCATAAGATCTTCTTCCTTTGGCAGGAATTCGTGTAATGGAGGATCAAGAAGCCTTATTGTAACAGGAAGGCCTTTCATTTCCTTTAGTATAGCTTTAAAATCTGATCTTTGCAGAGGCTCTAGTTCTGCCAGAGCTTGCCTCCGCTCGTCCTCGTTATCTGCCAATATCATATTAACAAGCTGCACTATCCTGTCGTGATGGTTGAACATGCGTTCGGTCCGGCAAAGCCCGATCCCCTCTGCGCCATATTTGTGCGCAAGCGCAGCGCTCTCTACTGTGTCGGCATTTGCCCTTATCTTTATTCCCTTCATCTCCGAAGACCACTGCAAAAGTTCCTTGAACTCTGATGAAATTTCCGGCTCAACTGTTTGAACCTCGCCTACATAGACTCTGCCAGTCGAACCATCAATCGTTATCTTCTGACCTCCGGTCACTTTTTTTTTCCCATTAACACTAAAGCTCTTGGCATCGGCATCGATCTCTATCTGAGAGCATCCGACAACACATGGCTTCCCCATGCCTCGTGCAACCACGGCTGCGTGTGAGGTCTTGCCACCCCTGCTGGTCAGTATGCCAACTGACTGAAAGAAAGCAGGGACATCATCTGGTTTGGTATCCTCCCTTACGAGGATCACCTTTTCTCCCTTCTTGCCAAGCGCCTCTGCGGTTGCTACGTCAAATACTGTGCTGCCACTCGCCGCACCGGGAGATGCGCCTACCCCTATTGCAATAGGCTTTTGTTTGGAATGTGGATCTATCCTGCGATACAAAAGCTGCTCCAGCGCTTCGGGGTTGATTCGCTCAAGCGCAGCAATCTTGCTTATAAGACCCTCCAGGTAGAGATCTACAGAGGTCTTGACCGCTGCTACTGCGTTCATTTTGGCCGCCCTCGTCTGAAGGATATAAAGCTTCCCCTTTTCTACCGTAAACTCTACGTCTTGTGGCTCCTTAAAGTGATTCTCTAGCTTTTGAGTCACTTCATGCAGCTGCCTATATACAACAGGCATTTCGTTTACAAGCATGTCGATATGGTTCGGTGTAGTCTTACCTGAAACTACATCCTCGCCCTGAGCATTTGCAAGATAATCGCCGTACAATCGCTTTTCACCTGTTTCGGGGTCGCGGGTAAACACGACGCCTGTGCAGCTATCCGAGCCCATATTTCCAAATACCATAGCAACAATTGTCACAGCTGTACCCCCTGCCATATCAGGTGTGATGTTGTATTGCTTCCGGTATTCTACTGCGCGCTTGCCCATCCATGAGCGGAACACTGCATCAATAGCAAGCTCTAGTTGCTTGTACGGATCTACTGGAAATTTCTTGCCAGTCTCTTCTTCGCAGAGAGACTTGGACGACATTACAATAGTCTTGAGTACCTCAAGGTCAGAAAGATCCCTACCAGCCGCTATACCGTCAAACTTGCGAGTATCTATACCCAGAATAATCTTGCCAAGCATTTGCATAAACCGCCAATATGTATCCCATGCAAATTCTTGCTTGCCGCTTTGCTTTGCAAGCCCTTCAACTGTCTCATCGTTTAGGCCAAGGTTAAGGATTGTATCCATCATACCCGGCATCGAGACCGGAGCACCAGAACGGACCGACACTAGGAGCGGATTTTCACGGTCGCCAAATGTCTTTCCAGTCAGACCTTCTAGGCGCCTTATAGACTTGCGTACCTCGTCCATCAAGCCATCTGGCAGGCGTCTACCTGCTTCATAAAATTTTTCACAAATTTCGGTAGTTATTATAAAGCCAGGTGGCACAGGCAAACCAAGTATTGTCATTTCTGCAAGCCCGGCTCCTTTGCCCCCAAGCAGCATCTTATTTATGCCGTCTGTCTCTTCGAAGAAGTATATCGGCTTGACAACGGCAGGGGTTCTGCCAAAGCTGCTCTCTTCAGACATTGTTGGATAGTGTCATCATCTTTTCATAAGGGTTTAAAATGTTGTGTGTATATCTCCAGGTGATAATAATAATAATAGTAATGGTACTGTCGTCTTTGTCAGGTGTTTACTTCCGTTGTTGGGATTCTGTTGGCGAACGGCTAAGTGAAAGCAACTTGCGTGGATACCAATTGACCCAGTCACAAAGCCATAAGATATTTCCTTCAATTCTATAGTCAGTCACACGGCTCTTGCATTGATGTGTAGACATTTCTTCTTCTATTATCTGTAGACCGCAATAACGACAGCGAGATATATCATTTCTCACCGTCATCATCTTCTCTGCTATTGCGCAGAAGAATTCTAGTTAGTTGTTCAACAAAAGTTGCTAGTATTTGTTTCCCTTCTTTTGTTAATTTGTAAACTGTTTTCACTCTGTGACCTTCGATTATCTTTTCAAACGTTATGTATCCATAGTTCTCCAAAGACCTCAAAAGAGTGCCAAGTTTACCGTCAGTAAGTTTTAGAACGGTCTTTAATTGTTGAAATGAAATTATTCCTTCTTCGCCTGCGTCCTATAGCACCCTCATTATGACTATCCTGTGCGGCCGAAAAAGCTTCCACATAGGTTTTAGTGATAGATGAATAAGAGACAGACATCATTTGTATGTGGTCGTCTCTGTGGGTTTATTAGGAGTATTAGTGATTTATACTTAATTACTAGTTGTTTATCAAAGTACTTTGGAAAATCAAAGTGTAAAAAGTCATTTTGTAAAGCAATAGCTGACATGTGCTCAGAAGTTGCAAATGTGTTACAGTTAGAACACACACATACACATGGTATGCCGACCGAGACACAATAAGGGATGCTAGGCGGTAGACGACCTATATTCCATGTGGGTCGTAGGGAATACAGGTCTATAATGATGACGATAGACCGAGGTTCACTACCGCCGTTAATATAAGGAACTGCACCTTTTTATTTTTTCATAATTGAGTTATTACCATTACCGTCACCAACGGAATCCCAACAACTGACTAACCTACAACTGATTTAAACAACAGAAGAAGAACCGACAGAACCATAGTAATAATATTTTTCAATTCTTAATTGTCAAGAGCAAAACTCTGTGTATGTCGTAGGCTAGTCATCATCATTCTCTACTTCTTGTTCCTATAAGGAATGTGTATGGCTTGATTGTAAATGTCTCTTGTAGCGTCTACAAGCGATTCGGGAAGTGTAGGATGGGCATGAATTGTGTCAGATACATCTTGTGTTTTCATGTGCATTCTAACTGCAAGAGCAGCTTCACCGATCATCTCGCCTGCATGTGGTGCGATAATTAAGGCTCCTACGATTATTCCGTCTTGCTCAAAAACCTTGAAGACTCCTCTTGTGTCGCCTAGACAATTTGCCTTTGTACTAGCAACAAGTGGAAATTCTCCGTACTTTCCCTCCAGCTTACCAACGAAAGCTACCTCTGGATATGTAAAGACGCATGCAGGTACAGTTGCATAGTCCATCTCGCTTCCTTTACCCATTATATTTTGTGCAGCTATCTCTCCCTGTTTCGAGGCAACATGAGCAAGTTCAAAAATGCCGGTTACATCCCCTATTGCAAAAATATTCTGAACCGTGCTGCGCATATCACTGTTGACAAATATTCCTCGCTCGCTAAATTTTACGCCACAGTTGCTCAATTCACTAACGTTTATGCATGGTTTGCGACCTATGCACACTAGCACCTTCTCTGCTTCAATAGTCTGTCCGGTGGCCAACACCACTCCATTCTCCAAGATCTTTTCAACACTGGATGCTGTCATTACATTGATCCCGTCCAAGCGCATATACTTTTCAATAGTCCTTCCTATCTCTTCAATTTGAAGTGGCATCAAGTGGTCCTGCGCTTCGATCAGCGATACCTTGCATCCAAAAGAGTTAAGTATGGCAGAAAATTCGCAGCCGCTATAGCCGCCACCTATAACTACAATTGATTTTGGCAATTTTTCAAGTTCAAAAATTGTGTCAGTTGAGATTATATTTTTTCCAAATGTGTAATGGGGCAGGCATACAGGGTAGCTACCCGTAGCAATAACAATGTTCTTTGTTTCCAAAGTGTTCTTATTCACCGTTACTCTATTTGTGGAAATCATGTGAGCTTCGGCATGCACAATGTCGATATTATTGCTTTCTAAGAGCATCTTGATACCTGACGCAACTCTGTTAACGGTGCTTGTCATTCTTGACCTTGCAGTTGCGTAATTCAATTCTATATTTGCCTCCAAACCATCCTTTCTTGCGGCACTCGACCTTCTCATGATATCTCCTATAGAGTGGAGATATTTTGTCGGAATGCATCCCTTTTGCGTACATGTACCGCCTAGCCCATTTTTTTCAATAATACAGATTTTTCCGCCCAGCTGCGCTGCTCTGATAGCACACGTATAGCCGCCAGGTCCCGCGCCTATTATTATAGCATCATACATATATATACAGAGGAGTTTGTGATAGTTAGCAATAAAATTGCTTATCTTCTAAGGTTCCACTCTTCGCTTCTGTATTTCCACTCCTCCAGCCATCTGGCGCGGTTAACTTCTTCTGTTCTCAAGGTGTCAGCTACGAGTTTGGCATCAAATTTTGTAGCAAAACTGGTTTTCAGTGACGATGCCATATGATCAAACGTTGTGCCTGATAGACTGGTCACCCTTTTTTTGGCATCTTTGATTATCTTGTCTCTAAGCTTTTCGCTAGGAACTTTTAAAATAGAAAACATCTTCTCTACATCAACATCTAACAGTAAAGTACCGTGCTGAAGCAATACTCCACTTCTTCTTGTCTGAGCACTCCCTGAGACCTTTTTGCCCTGTACAACTATGTCATTGAGCGGGACAAAACTGGCGTCAAATCCCAGCCTATTTATAGATACTACGATGGCTTCGCAAATCCACCTATATGATTCCATAATATTCTGAGGGTATTGTTTTGTTATGAAGGAGTAAGTTAGCTCAAATTCATGTAGCACAGCTCCACCACCAGTTAATCTTCTAACAACGTCAACTCCAATCTTGCTGCACTTTTGGAGATCAACTTCCTCTTTTATGCTCTGAAAATATCCAATTGAAATAGCCGCAGGCTGCCACCCATATATTCTGAGAATCGGCGCATCGCCTATGTTTTCTATCAGCGCTTCGTCTATTGCCATGTTAAGGGCCGCCTTATTGTATCCTGTTTCCAATACCCTTATCTTGCTGAACCTTATCGTGCTCATTTTATGTCTTGCAACCAAGTATAGCCTCTGTCAGAGACTCCGAATCAAACCCGTACACCTCTGAGTTTTTGAGACAGTTGTCTATCTCTTGTTTGAGAGTTTCTCTTTCCAGTTTTGTGCCAATTAAACCTGCTTCAAGGGTCTCCAAAGCCTCCTCTGGATAAAGGAAAAAGTCTCCGGCAATTGTAATCCAATTGATGGTATTTTCTGTCTCATCATATTCCAGCATTACCCTAATAAGTTTCTGAGATTTGTATACATTATGGGCTCTTTTCATTCACTGCCACTCTGGTTTGTCTTTGAGGCGGCCGCCACCTCAGATTTGGGTGTCGCGCAGCAGCAACTTCATCCAGCCTGCCAACCGGTGTCGATAGTGGCGACTGCTTGACTATCTCAGGATCTTCCTTTAGCTCAATTGTTATCTTTTTTAGTGCTAGCACAAATCTGTCTAGCGTTTCTTTGCTTTCTGTTTCCGTAGGCTCTATCATCAAAGCCTCCGGGACTATTAGCGGAAAGTAAATAGTGGGTGGATGGAAGCCATAGTCCATAAGCCTCTTTGCTATGTTCAGAGCGCTTTTTTCACCAAATCTCTTTGAGGACAAAACAAATTCATGAGCGCATCGGCGGTCGTAGGCAACGTCAAAACTGTCCTTCAGAAGACCTTGGAGGTAATTGGCGTTCAATATCGCATGCTCTGATACCTTCCTTATCTGGGTGCCCCAAGAATGGATGTACGAATATGCCCTCACGTGCATGCCAAAGTTTCCGTAAAAGGATTGAACTCTCCCAATTGATTCTTTACAGGCATAGTCAAGGGAATATCCACTATCACGCTTCACTACTTGTGGTACCGGCAAATACTCTGAAAGGAATGATTTCACCCCAAGCACCCCTGCTCCAGGGCCACCTCCGCCATGGGGGGTTGAAAATGTCTTGTGCAGGTTAAGATGGATCATGTCAAAGCCTTGGTCTCCCGGTCGGGTGATTCCTAAGAGTGCATTCATGTTTGCACCATCGCAGTACATCAAAGTCCCATTCTTGTGTGCCAGATCACTGATCTCGATAGTATTTTCATCGAAAAGTCCAAGAGTATTTGGATTTGTTAGCATAATAAGGGCTACTTCAGGACTAAGCGCTTCCTTGTATCTATCTATGTCCATGTTGCCACGTGAATCGGAAGGGATGGTGATTGTCTCCAATTTGCATATTGAAGCTGTAGCAGGATTCGTGCCGTGAGCTGAATCCGGAATTATAGCTTTTGTCCTTTTTTCTCCCTTGTGCCTAAAATAGGCCTTTGCCATCATAACACCTAAGAGTTCGCCCTGGGCTCCAGCAGAGGGCTGCAGAGTGAAATCATCCATGCCCGTGATATCTTTTAGATACTCTTTCAACTCCCACATCAATTTTAATGAACCTTGAGTGCACACTTCAGGAGATAGAGGATGAATGTTGATGAACCCTTCTACTCTTGCAGCGTCTTCGTTTACCTTTGGATTGTACTTCATGGTGCACGAGCCAAGTGGATAAAATCCAATATCAACGCCAAAATTCATTCTTGATAAGTTTGTGTAATGTCTGACAACATCTACTTCGTTTACATTTGGGATGGGCAGCGGCTCTTTTCTGACGATGTCACTTGGCAGCTCAATACAGAGATCTTCTTCTTCCTGAAGATGTCCCGTATTTTTCTCTTCTTCATATTCAAATATTATTTTCATCCCTTTTCTCAATCACCCGCTACGGCAGAAACGAAATCATCGATATCCTGCATAGAATTCATCTCAGTGCAGCAAATCAAAAAATTGTCTTCACCCAGATTAATTCCTCCCACTATTCCCTTTTTGAGCAGCCTTGAGGCAAGCTCTTCTGCAGACCCTGGAACCTTCACTATAAACTCATTGTAGAAGGGTTTAATGTTCAAATTCCTAAAGTCAGCGTTTTTAAGTTTCCTATTCAACAAATGTGCTCTAGCGTAAGACATTCTTGCAACCCTTGTCAAGCCGCTCCTGCCCATGAGTGCCAGATATATCGTTGCCGCCAGCGCCATTAGAGCCTGATTGGTGGTTATGTTGCTTGTGGCTCTCTCCCTTCTGATATGCTGCTCCCGCGCCTGAAAAGTGAGTACAAACCCCCTGTTGCCTTTCAAATCTGTAGTCATGCCGCAGATTCTACCAGGAAGTTTTTTTAGCAAAAAATCTTTGACAGCTATAAATCCAAGATACGGTCCACCGAAGCTTAAAGGTATACCAAATGACTGCCCTTCTCCTACCACAATATCCGCGCCATATTTTCCGGGAGGCTCTAGTATTGCAAGTGAGGTTGGCTCGACAATACACGTTGTAAATAGCGCGCCTACTCTATGCGCCTGTTCGGCTAGGTAATGCAGGTTTTCTATGTTACCATAGAAATCCGGATTTTGTGCAATTACGCAAGCGGTATTGTTATCTATTCTGTCAGTGAGTGTAAGTTCAGCTCCTTCACAGTATGTCTGTAATACTTCTAGATACTGCGGATGTAGTCTTTCCTTTACAAAAATACGGTCCCGTCCAGTGTAAGAGCATGAAAGCAAGGCTGCCTCAGCCAAGGCAGATGCACCTTCGTATAACGACGCGTTTGCAACATCCATTCCCGTGAGAAGGCATATGAAGGATTGAAATTCATATATGGCCTGCAACGTTCCCTGGCTCATTTCTGCTTGGTAGGGCGTGTACCCTGTAAAGAGATCTCCTCTTGCCAGCAGGTGGTTCACAGCTGATGGGATATAATGATTGTAAGCTCCCGCACCTACAAAGCATCGCAAGACCTTGTTTGTATGAGCAAGACCTCTCATATGACGTATTAGCTCAAGCTCACTCTTTGGTTGTGGCAGTTTCAGTTTGCCCGTGAAGACAGGAATGAATTCTCTGACTAGATCATTTATGGAAGTCACTCCGACGATGTTTAGCATTTCTTTTATGTCTTTTTCTGTTGCAGGTATGTAATCCATCTATTTCTGTTGCTCTTATTTTATTTCGCCAATATATCTGTCATACTTTTCCTTTGTCATTAGACTTTCAAACTCTTCCACGTTTGATGGCTTAATCTTTGCGATCCAGCCTGAGTCGTACGGAGACTCGTTTATCATTTCCGGTTTTTCAATCAGTCCTTCGTTGACCTCTATGATTTCTCCGCTGATAGGAGCGTAAATGTCAGAAGAAGCCTTCACTGAATCGACTATGGCCATAGTCTGTCCTTGTCCGAACATGCCGCCAGCTTTTGGCAATTCTATTGAAACTATGTCTCCGAGTTGTTCTTGAGCAAAGTCAGAAATTCCAATTATTGCCACTCCCTCCTTTATCTTAATCCACTCATGTTCCTTTGTGAATTTTAACTCTGACACAACAATAATCCGTTTCTTTGCGGCAAAGATAAAACCTTATCTCTTTTCAGGCCGCGTGCGTTACAAAAAAGTATTAAGGCACATATGCATGAAAAAGATTATTATCGTAGACTTTATTTGCGCTTATAAAACCTTGTGCTTGTTGTTTTTGCTTCATAGTTCTTGCCACCAATGTCAATCTGAATAGATTGATCTTGTAAAACTTCAGCGGGCACAAAGCAAAAGCCAATGGATTTTCTAAGAGTCGGCGAAAAACTACCACTCGTCACAAAGCCTACTTCCATTCCTTTCATCAGAACTTTATTGCCATGCCTTGCTATCCTCTTTTCCAGAACTTCAAAACCAACAAGCTTTCTTGATGGATGACTATTGATTAACACCTTTTTGCCTATGAATCCTTGCTTCTTGCCAAAACTGATCGTCCATTTTAATGGGACTTCTAGTGGTGTGGTATTTTCATCAATGTCATTTCCATAAAGCATCAGGCCGGCTTCAAGGCGTAGAGTATCCCGTGCACCCAAACCTGTGGGCTTGATTCCAAATATTTTGGCATACTGCATCAATTTGCCCCAGATTTCTGTTCTTGAAGAATCAAAGAATAATTCAAATCCGTCTTCTCCTGTATAGCCTGTCCTAGATAGCATGCATTCTATTCCATCAATATTTGCATCAACAATATGAAATGGCCTAACATACTGCAGGTCAGTTTCTACCAAATTCTGCAGCAGATCAGGTGCACGCGGGCCCTGTATCGCAAGCAGTCCGGTTCTATCGCTCATGTCCTCTACATGTGCTGATTCTGAATGCCTTGAAATCCACTCAAAATCCTTGCTCCTGTTTGATGCATTGACTACAACTAGATAGTTATCATGGGCAAGCCTGTAGGCAATTATGTCGTCAACTATACCTCCATCTTCATAACACATAGGAGAATACAGTGCTTGATGATCGGCCAGCTTTTCAAGGTCGTTTGTTACTAGTCTTTGCAGGCAAGTGAGAGAGTGCTGACCTTTAATTTCAAATCGGCCCATATGCGAGACATCAAATAAGCCAACATTGGTTCTGACATTGACATGCTCGTCCATGATCCCAGAGTACTGAAGTGGCATCTCCCAACCATGAAAATCTACGATCTTTGCACCAAGCGACTTGTGAATATCATAGAAAAGAGTTCGCACTATCCATCTAAGATGAATCCTTATTATTGAGCATATTGTTTTCCTGATCAAAAGACAGACAAAGAAAAAGGGAATGAAATGAGGATAAGTAATAGCAGTAGACTCGAAAAAAAACCTGAATGGCTTCGCACGAGGTTGCCTTCTGGGGAAAACTATGTAAAAGTCCGGCGGACTATTGCTTCCCTGGGGCTTCACACAGTTTGCGAAGAAGCACGATGCCCCAACATTGGCGAGTGCTGGGGAGGAGGGACGGCCACCATCATGGTTATGGGAGACATATGCACAAGAGGGTGTAGGTTCTGCTCCGTGGCTGGTGGCAGGCCCCTATATCTTGACCCAGATGAGCCTGAGAGAGTTGCTAAAGCGATCAAAAAGTGGGGGTTGAGGTATGTTGTTATCACTTCAGTATGCAGAGATGATCTGCAGGATGGAGGAGCGAATCATATCGCAAAAACATTAAAGGCAGTCAAGGTGCAGTGCCCTGAAACAATAATTGAGCCCCTTATCCCTGATTTTCATGGCAATCGCCATGCAATAGAAAAGGTGGCATACGCTGGACCGGAGGTCATAAGCCACAATATTGAAACTGTAGCCCGTCTTTCACCGCTAATCAGAGATCCACGAGCAACATATGAGCAATCATTGCGTGTACTAGAAATAATAAAAGAGATCGACTACAAAATCTACACCAAGTCTTCTATAATGCTTGGTCTTGGAGAGATGGAAGAAGAAGTTATGCTGGCAGCCAAGGATCTAAGGTCTACAGGAGTCGACATAGTTTGCATCGGCCAGTACCTCCAGCCAACAAGCAGACACGTGGAAGTTAAAGAGTATATCACACCAGAAAAATTTGATTCTTACAGGAAAAGTATTGAAAAGATGGGATTTGCCTATGTGGTGGCAGGGCCATTCGTCCGAAGCTCCTACAAGGCAGGAGAATTGTTCATCAAAAATATGGTTTACAGAAGACGACTACAGCAGAGCAACAACAGTAGTAGTTGAAGAAGAAGATCTAATACTAAACAGGATCAAAAATGGATAAGAGTTCTCTGCGGCGCATTAGCCCTTCATGCCAGAAGCAAGCTCGGTTATCTTTTTTTCCCAAGAATTGGCCTTGACTATACTGCTTGCAACAAGTATGCCCTGAGAGCCGAGCTCCATTGCCTTAACGACGTCATCCTTATCGGTTATGCCTGCTCCGCAGATGACACTTGAGTGTGATCCTGTCGCCCCTTGTACGGACTTGGTTATTATCGCAGGGTTTTCCTTTGACACTGCCCTTCCGCTGCCGATAAGCTCTGGAGGTTCTATTGCGATAAAGTCAGGCTGAAGTGTAGATATTTCAACAACTTCATGTGGTTCCTGTGCGCATACAATTGATGTCATACCAAGCTTTCTCATCCGCTCTACCAGGCTTGCTATTGAGCTCATTTCCATTCTATGTTCGCTGTGATTTATCAGCGATCCAACCACACCATACGACTTGGCGATCTCGGGTACAATAAAACCTGTACTGGGGCCCATCTTTTCGTTGTCAACGTGCTGACATATAACCGGTATTTGTATATTCTTTGCAATCAGAGCCAGCACAGGCTGGGGTGGAGCAACTACTATTTCTATCTTCAGCTTTTCCGCAACCATATGTGCTAATTCGGCCAATTTGATGGCCTTATCTGCAGACACTTCTTCATAGTTTTTGAAATTGATGATTAGAGGACGCTTCAAAGCTTTCTACTGCCAGCTTTAGACTGTTGTTTTGTAGCAGCAGCCTTTGTTGTTGCCGCCTTGCTTTTGCCATTCATTATCTCCTCTAAATCCTTGAACTTGCTCTGCAGCTTTGACATTCTAGCTTCATATCCTTTGTTATATTCGAGTTCGTCTGGAACAAGTGTGGCAGGATGGATAAAGCCTTGGTTACGCATTATCATGGCACGCTCAGCTGCCCTCATCCTCTGCAGGTCCCAGTCAGCAGTGCCAAAGCCGTCATGTGGACCTGTGAGCTTCCCATTGCGCATACTAAAAACTAGACATGATACGATTGGGATAGAGTAATTGACTGATGCAGCAGAGTTGAGTTTGACTGGCATCAGGGGCATATGGTGGCTTCCCCTTGTGTTGCCTGCAACGTAATGAGGTTCATTGAAGGAACTGCCTGCCTCTTCTGTAGCTGGAAAATTCTTTTGGGTTCTGACTATTGCTATTGGATCATCTTTGCCTACGTATGTGCCGGCGATATTGTGGAGCCTGTCAGTAGACGCTGAGACGATCTGATCATTGCCATCAGCTGACATGACAGAGTGGACAACATAGCGGCCTGGATACATAAGCGCTGCCTCTAGCTCAGCCTTGTCTTCCCATAATTTCAGCTCTGCAACCTTGCCGCTCATAACGTCCATTATCCTAAAAATTACACCTTCTGCAAGCCGCTCGTTGATCAAAATGCCAGTGTTGCTGCCAGCGTCAACAAACATACGCCATAGCGGTAAGTTAAATGCACCCGGTTCTGTCTTGTCGGCAGCAAATATGCAGAATACTTCACTTGGCCGCTCTTCCATTTCAATTTCTGCAACACCCGGCCCCATCCCCTTAACGTTGCCAGAAAACGAATCTTTGAGTAGGTCCTGTCCTGCGCCATACAAACCCTGATCTTTTGCCAGTTTTGTCCCTTCAGTAAATGCATCCCAAGCCAGCTTGTGGATTGTTTCATCGTCTGCGCCTCGAGTATGGATCATTACTATGTGTATATCATCACCAGTATAGCCTACATACTGATCTATAAGAAGTCCCTTTGCATTTTTGACAACAAAGTTCCTTACAGTCTCTAAAAGTTCTCTGCTTGGGCATGTGTGGCCACCGATTCCTCCGATATCGGCCTTGATAGCACTAATTGTAACTCGCATAATAAGACAGACTCATGACTTATCATTTAAAATCTTTCCGATAACTGACATAGACTACAACTGAACTGAAAACTCCAAAGAACCAGCTGGTGAGTCAGAGTTAGTAGATATATGTTTTCATACGATCACGGGCGAAATACAAATAAAGCCCATGGGGCGTTCCTGCTCTATGAGCGCTAGCAAAAAGCCACACATGAACCTAGTTGTTACAGGCCACGTCGATAATGGTAAATCAACTACTGTAGGCCATTTATTAGTTGATCTGGGCGCCATTGATCAGAGAACCATCGAGCAATATGCAAAAGAATCAGAAGAAACGGGTAAAGGTGATACCTTCAAGTATGCATGGGTTCTAGATAGCATCAAAGACGAACGGGAAAGAGGTCTTACTATCGATCTGGCTTTCCAAAAGTTTGAAACATCAAAGTATTTCTTCACGCTGATTGACGCTCCTGGTCACAGGGACTTTATCAAAAACATGATCACCGGTGCCTCAGAGGCTGATGCATCTATTTTGGTCATATCTGTAAAGCCTGGTGAAATGGAAGTAGCCCTTGAGCCAGGAGGACAGGGAAGGGAACACGCTTTTCTTGCAAGGACGCTTGGCGTGAATCAAATCATAATTGCACTAAACAAAATGGACGATGTTGGCTTCCAAGAATCACGCTACAAGGAGGCCAGAGAGGCTGTCGAAAAGATGCTCAAGCTTGTCGGATACAATACCGCGAAGATCAATTTTATCCCGATATCTGGCTGGAAGGGCGACAATTTGATTAAAAAATCGGAGAATACGCCCTGGTACAAGGGACCTACCCTTGCTGAGGCACTTGACCTTTTAGAGCCACCTGAAAAACCAGTGGGTAAGCCACTGAGGATCCCTATACAGGATGTGTACTCCATTACAGGTGTCGGAACTGTTCCAGTAGGCAGGGTTGAGACGGGCAAGATGAAGCCGGGTGAGAAAGTCATCGTGATGCCGTCTGGTGCGACTGGCGAGATCAAGTCAATAGAGACTCACCATACTCAGCTTGAGTCTGCCGAAGCAGGTGACAATGTCGGCTTTAATCTGAGAGGTGTAGATAAGAAGCAGATCAAACGAGGCGACATGATTGGAGCTGTAAACGACCCCCCATCGGTTGCTAAGGAACTAGAAGCCCGTCTGATCGTGATTCATCACCCAACAGCAATTGCGCCTGGGTATACCCCAGTTTTGCATACACACACGGCGCAGGTAGCTGCTACAATCTCGCAGTTCGTCTCAAAAATTGACCCTAGGACGGGTGCAACGACAGAGCAGAACCCCAAGTTCCTCAAAACAGGCGATGCTGCAATCGTCAGGATCAAGCCCGTAAGGCCACTAACAATTGAGACCTTCAAAGACTTTCCAGAAATTGGGAGGTTTGCACTGCGGGATATGGGTACTACTATTGGTGCTGGAGTCGTACTGAGCATTACTGACAAGTACGATCCAAACAAAAAGTAAAAAAGTGGACGATAGAAATGCCCCAGGCAGCAAGAATTAAACTCACTAGCACAAACCTTATAACACTTGAAGGCGTTTGTAACGAGATAAAAGGGATTGGAGAAAAGACAGGTATCAGGTTGCGCGGCCCACACCCGCTTCCTACAAAAAAGCTCAAGGTAGTGACTAGAAAATCTCCTGCAGGCCAAGGAACTAACACGTGGGACAAGTACGAAATGCGTATCCATAGGCGCGTGATTGATGTTGGAGCCGATGACAGGGCAATTCGACAGCTTATGCGTCTGAAAATCCCAGACGACGTTTATATCGAAGTCTCTCTAACCCAATAGTTTAGTATTAATTTTTTTGTAAGAACCTTTCGGAACTCTGATGTGCTGTGAAGTCTCAGAATGTAAAATTTTTGCTATTATTTCAAGACCTATCACAATACGAGGTCCTGGCTTGCTAAAATACTCATTTGCATTGACGGCGTAGACATTTTCATTTCTGACTGCTCGAAGCGACTTCCACTTTTCATTGCATACAAGAGCTGGCAGTTCTTTCACTGTTTGCTCTATATCAAAGCCGCATGGCATAAGCACAATAATATCTGGATCAAGCTGTACTGCTTCGTCTATGTCCATTATATGCGACGACTCGCCAGTAGAGCTTAGGCAGTTTATACCGCCAGCGTATTCAACCATCTGCGGAACCCAGTGTCCTGCAGTAAAAAGAGGGTCAATCCACTCAACACAAAGCACTTTGGGTCTGCGCTTTACCTTCATGATGTTGCTGCGGTTACTGTTGCTGTTACTGTTGCTGCTGCTACGCACCACATCGATACGCTTTTGTAGAGAAGCTACGAGCCTTCGTCCTTCTCTAACCTTGCCTATCTTTTCTGCTACGTCCATTATACTGACAAGTATATCGTCAAGATCGTGAGGGTCGAGAACTAGCACATCCGGCCTATGGTCTTCAAGTAGGCTTACTGCTCTGTTTATCTCTTTTGTAAATGGTGAGCAGACCTCACAAAGCCCCTGTGCAACAATAAGATCAGGAGAGGCTCTTTTCAAGGTGTTTTCATTTACTATGTAAATGTCCTTTCCAGAGTGCACCAGCTCAACTATCTTGGTATCTATCTCTCGCCCTGTCATCCGGCCCGGGTCAAAAGAGGATTGTATGACCCTGGGTTTTTTCCTTGCCTGAGGTGGATACTTGCACTCGTGTGTCACACCCACTATCTGGTTTCCGGCACCGAGTTCATATAGCATCTCAGTTGCGCTTGGAAGAAATGAGGCGATTCGCATATTACAAGCTGTGAAAAAGTTTCATCTCTTAAAAACCTGACTGGCTGACAATTATCATGGATTTATTCAATCTTTTGGCCTTCTATTTTTCCAATAGTCAAAGCTAGTTTTTATGCTATCGCATTTCAACTCCGAAATACTGTAAAATAAAAAATGAAGAGAATTCATGTATATATGTAGATAGAGTTTCTGCTACTTTTGGGGCTCGTATCACATTATCTATACCGTAGTAGTCTAAGCTTGGAGGCAAAGAAATAATATCATGCTAACATCGTATTACAAACTATATATCTTCTGCATAAAAAAGACAAATTCTGAAGCCTCCCTGAAGAGTCTATGAAACAGAGATTTTCTGATGAGGTTTCTTTCCATCTTACTAATGTAGATGTTTCTTGCGAACCATTTTTTGAAATCTTCTACTTAGTTAATGTGTTGTATAAT
>CAYWRR010000016.1:0-20406 GCA_964460425.1 uncultured Nitrososphaera sp. | reverse complement strand
CTTCATTTCCAACATCATTGTAGATTTCGACAAATCGAAAAAATCCTTTTTCTCATGTTCCGAGAGTTTTGTCAAGCGATTCTCTACTATTTGAAGTCAAGGTAATAAAGAATAACTTGCATAGTAGGTTCTTGTCAATTACGAAAGTTTAACTAGCTCGATTTCAAGAGCTGGTTCATGTTCGAACTTCTAGGATAAAATTATATATATAAAAATAAATAAAAGGGAGGATAAGGGACTCTACCGCGCTATGCCAACAAGGTCAGGTTAAAAGTTCTCACAATTTTCTGTTTTGGTGTCTCCTTCTGCCGCGTTAAAGTCAGTGATTATATCTTCGCTACCACCACAGATAAACCTGTCAGCACCATTACCACCCGTAAGAGAGGCACCACCAAATTCATTACCTATAAGAGTGTCATCACCGCCGTCTCCAAAAAGTTGATCACCTCCAGTTCCGCTCATAGATGCCTCTAATATGTCGTTCCCAGTACCGCCATGGAGCTCTACACGTCCGATGTCACCTCTTAGTTGGTCGTCTCCACTGTCACCATAAGCTACACCATCGCAATCAAGGAATTGGATGATGTCATTTCCAGAGCCCCCTTTTGTGAAATCATCTGCTTGGAAAATTTTGTCATTTCCTGGTCCGCCAAATACACGTTCTAGACTACATTCACTTGACCCTGTAATTTCGTCATTGTCAGGCCCACCCCAGACGTCATACCTCGAGTCACCAAGGATATTGATTTCGTCATCTCCACTGCCACCATAGACTCTACCGAAAGTCTCAGAACCTGCAATAATAGTGTCGTCGTCAGCTTGTCCATACATCAATAGGAAGCTGTCCTCAACACTATCCTCTCCATTAATATTGTCCTCGCCTCTTCCACCATAGACTTTATCTGCACCTTCTCCACCCTCGTCATCGCTAACTCCTACCAACTCTATTTCATCGTCTCCGCTTCCAGCCCTTATATTGTCACTTCCAAGACCATCATTAATTTCGTCATTGCCCGAGCCTCCCCTAATGTAATCGTCTCCTCCTTCGCCACTTAGATTATCATTGCCTCCCCGTCCAAAGATGTTGTCGTCATCGTCAGTGCCAACTATTGTATCTGGTCCTGATGTGCCAAAGAAATTTTCAGCCCATACGCTTACGAGACCGACTTGTGGCAGTGGCAGCAATGTTATTATTATTATTGTTAATGCTCCTGTTATAGGTTTTTTTGTTTTTGTGGTATATTTTTTAATTTTTGTTGCTAACGCTAAGGTTGCTTGCATTATTATGATAGTAATGCCTATTTTCATAAGTATTATGCATATAGGCTCTGTAATATCATTATAAGGTCCGGTTCTAAACAACTAGTAGAAGAAGGTAAGAGAGGGGTGGGAGAAAGTTATCTTTCAGCTATCTTTATAAATCTAGATTGAAACCTTCACTAACGCTTCTAAAGGCACAGTGGGCTTGGACTAGAGCATATAACAAAGATAAGTGTCTCAGAAGCATAAACTCTTCAACGAAAGCGAGTGGCGAAATAGGATCAAATTCGTCTTGGATTCTATCGAATCCGCTGATTAAACAGGTTCCTTATACCACAATACTGAATGAAATATCAGATACAGAAATGACAATATGCTCAAGTGAGGTACTACTGATACTAATGACAGGTAACACTAAAGCTGACGTTGGAGCTACAGCTAAAGGCTATCATGGAACTTTTCCCTAGCATGAGGCTTGTGGAAATCAGCATCCTATATACCACGGTTTTCTATTAGAAAATATACTAGGAAAATACGTGGAACAGAAGGCTGAACCACATGTTTCACCCTTCCCCTAATCTATCATACATTACCTAAAGAGAGTATAGAAATGATGACCCCGTCTGAACGTAAAAATAACAGAGGAAAGATCCAGATAATGGGCGACGTGTTGGCACTCGCCACTTCTGGAATAAGAAAGACTCACATAATGTACAAAGCAAACCTCAGCTATGAGCAGGTGTATCTCTATCTTGAAGAGCTTATCTCAAAGAGGTTGATCGCACAGGATGTGTCTTCCTCCGATGGAGTAATGTATAGGACAACAGAAAGGGGAAGGGAATTTCTGCTATATTACACACGTTTGGCGGAGTTCCTTGAAGAAGAACTAAAGCAAGTGCCGGAAGTTGAGTTAGGTTCACCTTACATCCCTAATAGGAGTTGGATACGTTAATTTGAAAATAGAAAAAATAACCAGACGACAAACAAACAAACAAGCTCTTACAACATGATAATAGCAGCGACAAATGTCGAGAGTAGTGCGCGTAAGGGAGTGATATGGCTAGAGAAATAAGGCTATCGTTAACAGCCAAGTGAATACCGTAACCGATTCAACTACTTGTCAGGTGCAAAATCTATAAGAATAAGGATACTTTCTATTTTGCAACCAGTGGTAATGGTGGATTTGTCCTATTCTGTGAACCTTGCTTTGAGACTCTTAATGTATTCTATAAACATGAAATAAGACAAAGAAAAGTAGAGAGTACAATACTTGAGGATGAATTGGAGAGTTAAATGAAAAACACCGCAGCAGACCAAAATGAACAGATGGTCTACTGCAATGGGTAATTATGAAAATCTGTACATATGAGGTCTCTTATTATGTCTGATCCCTCGATAGATTACCTACTTGAGATTCGCATGAAAATTCAGCTGCATCCCACCGAACCAACGTAAGCCGATTCCATTCTTGGATACTCTAAACAAATACTTGTATTTTTCTTGCACCAATTTGATTTACTACATAAAAATTGTCAGATATTTCGATAATATCTCCCGGAGATATGCTTCCATGTGTTCTTTTCTCTCTTAGCACGGTTCCAACTGGTCTTTCTTCACACTCCCTAAACTTTAACCAAGCTCTCCCTACATTGAAAATATTCTTAAACTCGCATTCTCAGACTAATTCACAGACAGAATATACTCCTGTATACTACTACTGATTCATGAGCTTTTGGGGGTGATTCCAACACTATTATGCTCCTTGGAAAAGTAGACTTTTTCCTTCAGGGGTTACAACAAAGACATAAGACTTGACTTGATATACCATATATGTAATAGACGCAAGCATTCCTTTTGAGATATTGTAACTCCTGATAATATGACGAAATCTCATCGCTCTCCACTTACTCTGTCTATACTTCAAGTAAAGCTTAATTTTCCTATGATAAAGCGCTTATGATAAAGCAGAGTAGAATAGGAGCTCCTTATTTCTGTTCTGCAATGACTTGTATTAGCCTATCCGTACGGCGAATCGAGGTCTACTATCTCCCATCATCTATATTATCATATTACAATTCCATAGATTGTTTGTCTGTCAATAATACTTAGGATGTTACGTTGCACTGGATCTGTTACCCTTGTTTCATCAATATTGATGTCTTTTATGGCAAGACTTTGACCTCTGATTGTTAGTGTCATTGGAACATTATCTATAACTGGCATAGCGCCGCCGTCAAGGTAGATTCTGCCTACTATACTTGAACTAGCTCCTGCAGTAGTCCCATTGCCCTGTGTAGCAGGAAAACGATGAGGTGAATCCTGCTCAATGGTAATATTGTGATATGATGATCCATTAATTGCTGCTACATTCATTTCTGTTATAAACCGTCGAACAATAGTGTCATTTGCAAATAGCCTAAATCGCCCAGTCGCAATATGACCATCGCTGTCGTCGTCACCATCATCAGTAAGAGCAGCAGTACCACTGACGAGTCCCTGTGCTGGTAATGTACTACCTATAAATCCTCGCAGTGCATCCCTATTCACTTCATTTAGCATATACGTAGATGGATCTTGCATAGAGTCAGTAGCGGGACTAGAAGGAGTAGCAGGTGTGATAGGAGTAGTTGTTGTTGGCGTCGTTGTATCTTCTTCCTCCTCCTCGACAACTAAACCTCCTCCATTTTCCTCTCCTGTTTCTTCCTCTTCCGGAAGGGGAAGATTGAACTGTCCAAAGGCTTTTTGTATTATGATTGTTCCTCCTCTAAATCCAAGGCTAGCTGGCAACAATAAGAGAACACCCAAGCTCAGGGCAATAGCAATTGCTGCCTTGCGCTTATCTTCTAAAAGAGCAAACCGATCTATCGTCATTTCGAAAAATTCTTGAATTCATTTCTTAAAAAAGTAATTTACCGTTCTTCTATAAAGTGATGCTCAAGGTGCTTTTTACAGATGGTGTCAGCTAGAAGGAAGAAGTATCGTTTGTAGCTAGTTTCTTGGCGAGATTGAGCAGCAAATAGCAAGATTATCTGAAGAGAGGAGCTAATGGAAAATGAAGAAAAGTATTTGCAAGCGAATTATGCTCGCTGGAGATTTAACATCTAAACAGATTAGTGGACAAACACAGAAAATTGCAATAAAGAAGTAACGTCTAGAGCTTCAACTAATGGTGGAGAGACATTTGGTAAAGGATAAGTCTAAGCAATACAACTGAAGCTAACTCTGGAAGAGTAGGTAGAGGTAGCAGCGGAAATTGCTGCAGCTTTCTTCAGGACGCAACGGAAGGACCTGGGGTATTGGCAAGTCGTCATAAATTTCCTAGGACATCTTTAACTGTAGAAGGAACCACCGGAGTTAAGCTTGTCTTAGATAAGAGGAACAACAAGGAAGGGCTGGAAGAAGAAGAATATGATGAGTTAGAGGGGGAAGAAGAAAAACCAAAGCGTATACAACCACAACAGTATCAACACCAGCCTTTGATTCCGGAATGAAGACGGCACTTCTAACTGTGTATTTGCCTAATGATAAATTGTTTGTAGCTGAGACTACCTTTTTTTAATTGAGGAGATAGAGATAGAGATATGACAGCAACCCTGACTGTAACGGTGACAACAGCTCTCATGATACTACTATCGTCACCTCTAACATCAATGGCTCAACAACAACAAAGGAGTGATAGTGATATCACTATCACTATCGTAAGCCACTCACTGATCGACGCAGGATCTGGCATCACCATCATTGTCGGAGAGGTGAGAAATGATTCACCTGAAAAAATAGGCTGGGTGCAGGTTAGCGGTAATTTCTACGATTCTACAGGGCAGCTCATCCATTTTGCTGAAGGTCCTGTGCAGCTCGGCGAGCTGCGACCAGGAGAGAAGGGACCCTTTGGGATCTACATCAACGATGCTGCTGTGTCTGAGAGCATAGCAAACTATACTTTGAGTGCAGGGCTATACTCAGACTTCATTCAGGATAAGCCGGCGGCATTGAAGGTTGTGGTAGACAAGCATGGTATGGTGGAGAGTGGAATAGGACTACCGTTGTTTCAGGTAACCGGCAATGTTACAAATACCGGTAACCTTCCTGCTGAATCAGTTTATGTGATAGGCACCTTCTACGACACAGCAGGCAATTTTGTTGATTTTGACGCTACTGTCACATCTCCCTCAACAATACCAGCTGGTCAGTCTGCGGACTTTACAATAGTAACGCTTGTTGGGGATTATGGAAACTGGACAGCGGAAATACAGAGAATAGCATCAGTGAACGCAACAGCGGAAAGTTCGGAATATCTGGGTATAATGGTCCCGTAGGAGAGGAAAAGCAAGAAAACCGGTAAAAGCTCGTGCACCTACAACGACACGCTGATTATAGACGATAGGCGTGTGAGGAAGTCCATTGTTCTTATTCTTCCCTTTTTGGTTTACCCTTCTGCCACATACTATATACGTGCGTGCCAGCCAAACGACCGGCTAGCCATTGTAGGCTATATTATGGTCAAATTATGGCAAAGGTTCATCGATAAAGTATGATCAGAATCGGAACGAGACATATATGTGCAATAGATATTGGATGATTTAAAGGAGAACAAAAGGATCTATGATTTCAAGATATAGTGCTCCGAGCGATAGCATTGAAAATGGTCATCAATATCTTGGTGTGAGGACGACAGACAGCTGAATAAACAGTAAGCAAATGCCTCTTGATTATGCTCTCATGTGCATATCCATATCATACATGAAGGAAAAGATAAAGCTGACAGGTCCTAATCGAAATTAGGAAGAATCATCCAAAAGAACCGATATCGTTCTGGGTTCCACCGAATCCGCTAGTTACATACGCGTTGTCATAGTACAGCGTCAGAAGAAATAATAGATGTAGGAGAATCGAAATATACCAACTGCTGAAATTGTAAATGATCGCTTTACCCAATTATGAATAATCAGTTCTATTGCTGACATATTGATGAACCATCTACTTGTAGCAGAAAATGCTAAGAACAGTAGTAATTGATGCTACACGAGAATAAAGCATATGTCAGAGTAAGGAAATCAATCATATGCATCACTGTGCTGGTGGTAGCAATAGCACTTATTGGCTCACTTCCTTTTCTGCATACACTCCGTGTCTTTGACTATAGCCTTTTCTGAGCTATCACATTTCTTTTTCTATCTCATTGTATGTATATGTCACGCTGCAGGTTAGGATGCTCCTAGAGGTTACGGAGGAAGTACCACAAGCTCCCCAACCATAGTAGGTAGATGGTATATGCAGTAGATTGGGAAGATCCCTTCTTGATCAGCTGTAAAGGTTGCATTTCCAGATTCACCGGGTGCCATGTCTATGTTTACGTTATAAGGCTGTGCATCGATTGTGAATGCATGTCTTTCTTCTGCTTCTTCTTCTGTCTCTTCAGTGTTGTAGAAATTTACTGTAACAGTATCACCTCTGTTAACTACGATTACAGGAAGAGAGTATATGTCTCCAGGTACCCCTGCTGTTGTCTCGTCCAATCCCGCTACCTCTACACTAAAGACATAGAAGGTCTTGTTGCTAGAAGCTGGCATTAATGATTGATTTGTTGTCATCGTTGTTGTACTCGTCGTTGTCGTGGTATTATCTTCTTGCTGAGCCACTGCTTCTTGTTGCAGGGGAATAGTCAATGCTACTGTTAACATTAATACTACTCCCAGCAATGCCAATGCAGTTACTATGGCAATTTTTGCTACTGATCTAGTTTTTTCCTCCTGTGAGGGGTTCATGATAGTATTATTAAAGAAAATACTTTATTAAAAATATTTCTATAAAAAAAGCGCGCTTTACAGACGATTTTTGTAAGCAATATTAAATATAGGATCAAAAAAATTATTACTTGCTGCCTTGCTTTCACAGAATTTGCGAAAGGAAAAAATGGAATACAATGATTAACGTTAGATTCGTCTGAAAATTCAGCTGCATGCCACAGAACCTGCCAATTACAGAGCTTCTTAAATCTGGGATCGAAAGAAATAGTAGACACGGAAATGGAGATGCGCCAAGGCGCTGAAAAAATTGATACGACAGCCACAGCAGAATAATGCTGGAGTTAGTTGCCCCATTGTATGTTTTTAAAACTTTAAGTCATACGAACACATATGATAAGACATATACACAATGGATATGTCTTCCGCCTGCGGTGGATGTGGTAGGAAAACGCAAGACTATCCAATTTACTGTTACATGTGTGATGATTACTATTGTTCAGAAAATTGTCATCTTAAAAAGCATTCTAGACCATGGCAGAAGTTTTAGCTATCGCGTCTCATCCTACCTGAGGAATACGTTGCATATATATTCTTGAAAAGTATATGTTTGAATTCGATATCTTTCTTAAGGCCATGTCGTATAGATTAATAACTCGATCGGCCTGTTTTTGACTTTGATTGGAAAAAATCTGTTCCGCTATATGTGCTAGTTACTATTATTTCAGCACTTGGCAAATAGCGAATTCTTTGTAAGCTACTATTTCTTTCGATCCCAGATTTAAGAAGCTCTGTAATTGGCAGGTTCTGTGGCATGCGTCTAAAATTTCCACCCAACTTGGAGCCAATTAATCTTAAATGGACAATTTGTTACAATTAACACGCGCGGCATTTACGGTTACATCAGAAAAAGAGCAGAGCAGCAAAATCCTCTTATCTTCTTATGTGTATATGTCTCAGGATACTCAAAATCAGATTTTTAGTAGCATCGAACAGCGCAGAGTAAATAGATACAGCTACGGGTCAGTCAGGAAATAGTAGAAAATTATGATCTCATATGTTCAATTCACCTAGGAGAATGTTAAAGTATGAGTGATCCATCCGCCAAAAAGCTCGGCATAAGAATTGGCAAAATTTAGTTAATTCTCTAGTAATATCTAGTGCAGCGATCAGCGTTAACTATTCCTTTTAGGTCCTTCTGTGAGGCTTGAATCTCCTATTGTGGTGGAACCCAGAACGATATCAGTCTCTTTAGCGGATTCTACTAATTCTGACTAGAATAGTTTAGCGCTAAATTTTTCATGTTATCAATGATTTGTGACTGGGGTTGCAAAGATGCAACAAGAGGGACCCATGTTATAGCTGCTCATCCAAGCTTATAATAATCAGTTGCAAGAAGCAACACAACTTACAACCACATCAGACTCGCAGCACGTCAAGAAAGTATCAAGGTGGATATGCGTCTTCATGGGGGAACAAATCCCTAGAAATAGTCATAAACCAGACGTACTCTAGTACTGGTCTCCGGATTGCAGGCAATAAATTATGTCAGAGGCTAATCATGTTAAAAGAATCACCATAACGCTACTTTTCTTCTTCATAGCTGGTCTGTGTGAGATTGCTGGTGGCTACCTAGTATGGCTGTGGCTGCGTGATGGATTGAGCTGGATGCTTGGTGCTCTTGGTAGCTTTATACTTTTTCTGTACGGAGTAGTGCCTACATTTCAGCCATCGCACTTCCATAGGATTTACGCTGCATATGGCGGCATCTTTATTGTCATGGCTCTAGCTTGGGGATGGCTCTTTGAAGGAATTGCACCTGACAGGTTCGACATTATAGGCGCTGCAATTGCACTGATCGGTGTTGCTATCATATTCTATATGCCAAGAAAAGGAGAGGAGAAATCCGTCTGGTCGAAACAGAAGTAATAATACAAGTTCCTCTTACTCCTATCGTCACACTAGCACTATTCTTTGCAGCTGCCATTGCAGAGATTGGCGGAGGGTATATGGTGTGGCTATGGCTGAGAGAAAAGAAAACAATTGCACTAGGCGCTTTGGGTGGAATCATCCTCTTCGTCTATGGAATAATTCTGACTTTACAACCCGCCGAGTTTGGTAGGGTGTACGCAGCGTATGGAGGGATCTTCATAGTATCTTCAATCCTCTGGGGTAGGTTGGTTGAAAGAAGTAAGCTAGATAGATACGAGATAATAGGCTCAATAGTTGCTGTTATTGGCGCGATTGTCGTATTCTATTCTCCGCGCTGAAGAAGCTTTTTTATTTTATTCATGTGATTGTTTTTGGCATGAAAATAAGATGCACCGATTGTGGCTGTCTACCTTCTGAGTGTAAGGTTAGTCCTTCATCCAGCAAATGTCCCAATTGCAGGAGGGAAGAATGTTGTTGCTATAGCGCTTTGTTCGACAATGACTGAGAACAAGCTTGCTTGATTTAATGCTGTATTTCTAAAAGAGGAAAAAGTGGATAGGGTATAACCGAGAACGATATCGGTTCTCTCTATGAATTCGAGTTATGGATAAGAACTAGTGTAGGCTTTGAAGTTTTCTTCATATCGCAAGATGTGATAAGAGCTAGCTTTATTTCTGGCATATTATGTTACTAGACTTCAGGGCTATGGCATTAGCCTTGGCTCAGCTAAGAAGCCTGAACTGCACTTTCCCAGAAAGAAGAAGGTGCTGATAATGGCTGAGATTAAAAAAGATATTAAGATGGTGGGTAAAGAGAATGAAAAAGTGTCAAAAACTAATTCTGTCTGCTTTGATGAAAAGTAGCAGCCAGATTTGAAAAGAGGTGCAGTTGAAATGGTGAAGCAAAGAATTCATACCATCCTAACTGACTATGACGGAACGCTTGTTCCTACAGCTAATGTGAAAAATCTGAAAGAAAATAGTGTCCCATATGAGCTTGAAGAGATATTGGAGAAAATTTCTTCTAAGATACCTGTATGCATAATCTCTACCAAAGATTTTGAATTTCTCAAAGACAAAACGGCCTTTGCAAAAGTGGCTTCTTGCATAATGGGTATTGAAACTCTTATTCTTAAAAATTATAGATCGTCACAAACTATTGAAAAACGCATCCTACAGGTTGATTTGCAGATTCTACAACTGAAGTCACAAACTCTCGAAGCTATTGCTGAAAAAATAAGTTCGTACAAGGATCTTCCACGCGTGGTTGTTGAGCGCAAACATACCAGTGACGGAATACTAGCTGGTCTAACTATAGACTGGCGTCATCTTGGCGGTGATTGGTCTTATTATGGCTCGGCAGTCAGTCATTTCATCAGCAGGATTGTTGCTGATTTGCGGAAACCAGCTACTCCTGTTGTTGATGGTATTTATGTTCAGAAATATAGTACACATCCGTTTATTGATATATATAGCACAGAGTGCAACAAGGGCATGGCTTTTGATACTGTTATTTCTGAACTGGGATACACATCTGCAGACGGCAAAGGTACTCTGTACCTAGGTGATTCTGAAAATGATAATCCTGCATTCAGAAAAGCTGGAATCTCCATAGGTATACGTTCTGATGCAAGAGTAAATCCGAAATTGTATTGTAACTATTTCTTAGAGTATGAACGATTATCATCATTTCTAGTGAGATTGATGAAGAATAATTTCCTATTTGGTGATGAATTACTGCTGGAGGCAAAAGAGGATTAGCAAGCTCCGAACTGAATGGGACGACACTAAGTGATTAGAATTTGTACTGATAAGATACACACACACACACACACACACACACACACACACACACACACACACACACACACAGAGATGTGCTTGGTAAATTCCTTGCAAGGTATTTGTAAAGGCCTGAGGACATTGAAGGTTTCTTAGATATGGCATTGGATTGGACGGCTCTTCGGTCAGAGGCTTTGACCACATAGACGATTCAGATCTCCTTTTGCTTTCTGACATAATTACTACTAGAATGGTGCCTGTCTCTAAACAGAAAATGATTGACGCAGTTATAGCCTATGTGTAGAGAGGCTCTTCACAGGGCAGGCTAAATTCCGACCCTAGATACGCAAGTAAGACGATGCAAAATTAACTTGAAAGGAAGAAGATGTATTGCCAGCTTAGGCCAGAATTTAAATGTCATATTCTCGATGAAAGAGAATTCAGTAGCAATGGCAAGCAACAAATAGATATGATCTCGTCTGAGAACGAAAACTATGGCAAGTATCCTCTAATGAACAGGCAGGGTTATGATTTTGTCCTCCATTTTCAAGATTCTTTAGTTGAATATAGATTCCATGTGACGTAGGGCTCTGTTAACTTAGGCCATCGCCTCGTATCAAGAACATAGTAAACCCTATGTTATCAACAATCATGTACAGATACAGAAACAACATTTTCGGCCAGTTCCGGAAATGCTACCTATTACATGCTTCCTTTCTACACGGAAAATGGTCCTCAAAGCCTTCTGTCCTGTCCTTTAGATATTGTGGATGAACCTTTCCGTCAGTTCCTTCTTCAGCTCAGTACCATATACTTTTGATGCTGCAGACGCAACAACCATTTACACGCAGTACTTTGTACCACAACGCACCGTCTCTGAATATTGGTTTTCTGTCAAATCTCCTTTTCAATTCCATGAAGAACTGGTAGTATACAAGGATGGTTCTTTCGCGTGAGAAGTGCATCATGAGACATTTGTTGAGGTCAGGCTCATATGCAATCCACAGCCGGCAATCCTGACCATCTATTCTGATTAGCGTCTCGTCTAGGAAAATCTACTTGACTGTATGTCTGTTATTACGGAGCACCTATGTCTTCTGCTGCTGCATAACCCGCGTATTTCTGAACCCATTTCCAGAAGGATACATGGCTTCTTTTCTTTATTGGTATTAGAGACTTGGCTATCAGCCGAAAGACCCTAGAACTAAAATATAGGTACAAGCCGTAGCTAGCTATAGTTGGGTGTGTTCTGGTTCGATTCATATGGCAGTGAAAAGCTAAGACCCGCTTGAAAGGCTATGCAGCAAGTGACTTAAAGCTTACGCTTGACAGTAGCAATTTCTTATGAGTCAAGTTCCTTTTTGATTTAATTTTCAAAATTACTGATGATGCAGTATTGTTGTTCCGTTATGGGGAGGTGATAATTCCTACAATTACTGATATTGCCCTGACATTCTTGATTGATACATAATATTTGAAGTACCAGCAACGTAACCTCTCTTTATTTTGTTGCATGGAGTCAATCTGTCCAAGCGCTGGACGGTAGCAGACAACAGTTCAATACTCATACGAAGCAAAAGATTACTGTTCAGCAGCATTGCTAGCTCTGGTATAATATCAGGTGCATAGTTTCTATCATTGATTGCTATTGCGCTAGTGCTAATTAATCTTTATAACTGTGTCAATACAGATACAGATACCATAGACTATTCATTCGCCTTTAGCTTATCTTCAGAATCGAAGTCTTGGCTTATGTATTCTTGATGGCAGTCATAGTAGGTGTGGTTGTTGTATAGATGAATGTGTTGACCAGTTTTTGTCGTCCTGGCACAAAGTGAACATTGCTCCAAAAGCAGTAGTCTCTGTAACCGCAATACCATAAATGCTGCTGTTTTACTTCTTCTTCTTCAATACAAATACGAGGCCACCTACTAACGCTGATGTGAAAGGTACTATCATGAGAAGAAGCTCGTTTGTTGACATTGTTATTGTCTGCCCAACAGGAACGTCAAAGTCCGCTTGAAGTGGGGTAGCGAGGTATTTTGAATCACCAGTTATTCTTGTCAATAGCGTCGCCACATAATCAGAATTTTCATGAAACTTATAAGGTATAGAAATATCACTGGACTCATAGAACCTATATGGCATCTGCTCTACAATTGTGCCTAGCTCTTTTTCCTTCATTACCAGTGCAGCATACACACCGATTAAATTAGAATCGTTCTCATCGAGAACACTAAAATGCAGCGTAGCATTTTGACCTGCGCTAGCAAATTTCGGATATAGCTGAAATGCTATCTTATATTTATTATCAATAGTCTTTACTATCGCCCCACTGTCAACAGCAGAATGAGCATAAGCATGGTGCGAAAGGCTCGCGATTGGTACAATGAAAACTGACAAAGCGATGAGCAAAACCCTTACAATCTTTTGTGAATCAAAGCAAAATAATCTATTCAATAGCGTCGCGATTTGTTTAGCTTATTTTTATATTTGTATGGAAATTTTTGGCTAATGAATGGTACATAGACAACTATAACAAAATACTGAATTTAGTGTAGGGATAGACATTAGGCTTCATCTGTTTTGACTGCCATTACAGAATTAAAAAGGCATCATAACTGCACCACCGCCTCGCCATCGTTTGTAGCCTGAAAGGGTGTATTAGTATACGATGGGTTAGCCAATCATATGAGTTCTAACGTCAGTGTTGTTACAGACGATTATGGTAAAGACTGAAAATGGGAGTATGAAAATAACAACAAATGAAAGAAAGGTTTGAGGTTATCTTAAAGAAGAATAGCCATGACATCAATTCAGGATCTATGCCATTACCTGTATCCTCTACAGTTATGACAACTTCTGTAGTGAAAAGGAGTTCAATCTTTTATGAAACGAATCTCATGTAGTTTTTTCTGCTGGGCTATTTCCTTTTGCTTTCGTAGACTATGATAGCAACAATCAATCCAATAAATGCAGCTTGCAGGACTTCAATTGCAATTGCCATTGGGTTAATGGGACCTGCTCTTCCGGTGATCGGATTTCCCGGCATCCTCGTTATCACAAAAAGTATGATCAGCACTATTGTTCCACCAATGCCTGCATAATACCATGGCAGTCCCCATTTTCTTATCATTGGCACTACCCAGAATAGCTGGGCTATTCCTGCTACTATGAAGAAAATGCCAGTATTAAGACTAAATCCCAATATGTTTGGAGCTATAATTAAATGCAAAATACCAGCTATTGCAGTTGTAGCTGCTGCAGCATAATAGAAAGCTTTTGTTCTTTCAACCATTTTTTTAATTAGCTCTGATGAGATATAGATATTTGCAATTTGATGAAAAATTGAGCGGTACCTATCTCGACTCCTAAATCCCTATATGTTTTTTACCCTCATCATCCGGAATCATTGCTATCTTTTTCAATTAGTTGTCCATCTCTGTAGGAAATTCTTGATAGTTTTCATGGAAGAATGGAATATTCTCATTTTCAGAGGATCCTTAGATCACCTATAGTTTGCCACCGTCGTCAAAGGGTTAATCTCATTTGAATATTTTGTAGATTTCAGTAGCTTCACCCTTATTTGCAAGAGTCCGCATATGGTTGTCAAGATTATTTCTTTCCAAATCTCTAAACCCCTGGCTTACCTGTTCTATCAATCCTAGGGATTGGCAGCGCTTTGCCCCAGTTGACACCCATAGTCTCAAGTGGTTTTGCAAATGCCTTTTCATGCATGAGATCCCGGACTATGAGATAATATACACAGACCGGAATACTTTATTGTCACTCATTTCATACAATTTGCATTTTTGCAGCATTCCTTTGGCTTCAAGCATGAGAATGTATATCATATTTAGCACGTTGTTGCAGCTGTCATATACATAACTGGCTGACTAAGGGTTTACTGCAGCGTCTACAGGTCTTCCGCTTTGAGCCGCAACGAGAAAGTGATGTATATTAGGAGATCCTAATGCCTGATAAAGGCAAATCCTTTTGCTGTTGTCTTGTCATGAAAGCACCTTCAAGCAACATATTGATAGTTTGGCAACCTGTTCAACATTTCCCATCTCTTCTGCCACACTGCTTCTTAAAAGGTCTTGATATTGCCTGACACCTCCTCTGAAATTCATATTCTGTAAAAAGTATTGCTTCAATGTACACATTTATCCAAACATGCCACCTAATCTTTCTTGGAAAGCTTGAGATGTCTTTGCATCTGGTTTGTCGACAGACGTATTAGGGTGAGGTGACCTTTTGACTGATAAAGACATCATCTTCGATAGGTCAACAAGATTCTCAGCTGCAGGATATTCCACAGGAAATTAAGTTAACCAATAGTCAGAATTACTATTTTTCGCTACTATCAAATGTGGATTGACTATATGATGGGTCTTGTTTACTGAGACTGATTCTTCCCTTTATTGTCTGCACAACTTGTCCACAAAAAAGTTGATGTGCCTAATTGATCCCATATAATTTTGGGCTCCTACATAGAATTTTCCCTCTCAATTACGCATGAGAAGTGAAGGGCAGAGTTGCATCATGCCTGAAGCTGTAGCTATCGAGATTGATAAGGCTTCTACACTCTAAGTCGGCTGAATATACCTGTGGTCAGACTTTTTCATTGGGTGATTAGACTATTGAACTCTTAACATATAGTAGAAGAGATATTGCCATCTTTAACAGAATGACAGAAATCTATCGGTCGAAATATGAAAATTCCTTTTATTGAAGTTTAGCTATACTTAGTATCAGTGAACCATACGGCTACTGAGACTCCTTCTCCGTTACCTTCTATTTTTCCGTTTATACCAAGCGGACAGAACCAGTTTGCCGATATTGTTGTGGTAGATTTGGCGATTATCATGCTAGTTGCTGCTGTAATGATTGCCATTGCGTTCAAGCTAAAGCAACCGATGGTTATAGGATATATTTTTGCCGGCATGATTATTGGACCTTACACGCCGCCATTTAGTCTAGTTAGCAGCCTTGAAACAATCAACCTTCTTGCAGAACTTGGGATAATAATGCTCCTGTTTGTAGTTGGTACCGAGTTTCCAGTTGCCAAACTCAGAGCTGTTGGTCGCATATCTTTAGTGGTAGCACTAGCAGAGGCCCTTGGAACTCTGATGATAGTCTTCTTTATTGCTGAGAACCTTGGGTTCTCATTATTTGATTCTATGTTTCTTTCACTCGCCATGTCTATTACCAGCACCGTAGTTACGGTAAGGGTACTAGAGGAGCTCGGTTTGATACAGGATAAATCTTCCATATTGCTACTTGGCATATCAATTATAGAAGATATCCTAGCGATCAGCATTCTTGCAGTTCTTCAGTCTATTGCGGCACAAGGTGGAGAACTTTCGGTCTTGGGAATAGCCATATCTATGAGCGTAATTGGTGCTTTCATGGGCAGCATCCTTATTGTGGGTTCAAAGTTCATGCCAAAGATAATTGACCGTATTGGCAAGACAAATGACTATACGCTTCTCTTAATTGTAATCCTAGCTCTTGCCTTTGGATTGTCGTTTGTAGCTCAAGGCTTGGGTTTGTCTGTTGCTACTGGTGCTTTTCTTGCAGGAGTACTGGTTGCCGAATCCAAAAGTGCATCTGTTGCCAAAATCGTGACAATTCCACTAAGAGACATGTTTGCCGCAGTATTTTTCATCTCAATAGGGGCTCTTATGGATATATCATTAATTCCGATCTTCATAATTCCAGCTGCGATTCTCATTCTTGCCTCTTTTGCCTCTAAATTCTTAATAGTCACAGGCATTCTTGTCAACACTAAAATTGATAACACTACTGCCCTCAGGACAGGATTTGGAATGGCATCTGCGAAAGGAGAGTTATCGCTTGTAGTTGTAAAGGGAGGTCAAGACGTAGGGGCTATCACAAATTCGATTTTACCAATACTTGGTGTTGTAACGATTGTTACTACGTTCATCACACCATACATCATAAGGTTTAGTGCCAAACTAAACATCTCAGAGGCGGCAGAGGAAGGGGGCTCATCTTCTCAGACACCGCAGCAGAAATAGAAGAAGAGTCTATGATTCATTAGGCGAATTGCGGTGGTATAGGAGTGATCAATGGAAAATACATATTCCCTAGAACTTCTAGGGAAAAATGTTACGCTCTGATACATCAATCAAAACCCTTCATGTAGTCGTTGTAGCCGAACCTACTCTGTCTGATGTCCTTGGCAAAATCTATCGCTCTATTGGACTGCTCCTTTCATTTGAAGTTCTGCGGTCACCATTGTCGCTAGTAAGAAGTTCAAGAATGAAAAGACAGAGTTGCAGCTAAACATGTTTCTGCCTATCAGCACATTAGCAATGCACTGTAGCAGCTAACTAGTAGTAACTAGAACAACAAGTTCTACCAAACCAAGAGCAGGACAAAAACCTCCCATACATACTTGTACATATATTATATTATTATTGCCTTGGCTAGAGTTATCTAAAAACTTCGCTTGATAGTATATGTACTGGCTAAGGAACATGCCAAAATAAACCACATAGAGTGGTTCAATACCGCAGCGCCTCGTGACATATAAGCGAGACGGCTGCTATAAACAAAAAAGTACTGGAAATATTAAAACAGTCTGTCATTTATTACGGGAAAAAGCCTCTGAAGAGAATTTGTCGGTGTCAATACTACTGCGCTTACCTGTGCTCAATCGATATTAGCGCCTATATTTACGACGATGCTATCTTAAGATTGTGGCATCTCAGGTCCTGATAGGCACATCGGGGTGGAAGTATGATGATCCTATCGATAGGCGGTTCACCTGTGATTTTGCATCTGTATGTAAACGATGTTGACGAAATTGCAAACCGAGCTGTAGCTGCTGGTGCAAAGCTAGTACAGCCTGTAACAGATATGTTCTATGGTGACAGAACAGGAAGCATAGAAGATCCATTTGGACATATCTGGCATATCGCAACACATAAGGAAGATTTATCACCTGAAGAAGTCAAAAAGCGAGCAGCTTCTTACTATAGCAATAGTAGCAGCGGTAGTGATCGTCAAACCTGAGAAAATCATACTAAAGTCATGAACAATAAGAAATAGGAATAAGAAGGAAACTTGGAGCGGAATGGGATCATTCATCATCACTGCCCTTCCTTCCTTCTTCAACTCGTATCATTGGTCTTCTTCCTCGATACCAAATACAATGCCACCTTGAGCATTTCAATTTCGGTAACGAGCCTATGAGTATCTTCAATGTGCATTGCTTCTTCCTTCTGTTTTCGCTTTGCTTTCAAGAGTTGCTCTAACTTCTCAGCATCTCTTGGAGCGTTTTGAAGAATCTTTATTTCTAGCTCCGAATGTCTCTTCATAGGAGGACTCGTTCCTTCACCAGGAGTTCCTTGGCTATTCACTTTTATCATTCTCTGACTTGCATCAATCATCTTTTGTATCGCTACTTCTGTTGGATCGTGAATTGAGAAGACCAAACCAATGGGGGGAGGAGGGACTTCGGATTTTAACTAATGCAAGGATAGTTAAAAGCTGGCTAGGACCAAAAGGCGAGGGGGGGTTTAAGGATTGATTACATCAAATTAAGATCTAAAAAAGTATCTACTAAAGCTTGGAGCAGCCATATTATTATTGATGATGTAGTCGTTGGGTTGATCTTACTCGGCTGGTACTACTACTACTGTTGTTCTTCTTGCTCTAATGTTTTGGTTGATGGTTCTATTCTCAAGCTCTCCGTCATAGTCGAGCATTGAGTAAGAATAAATTCTTCCACACCACCCAGCCTATGTTGCCACTTTGGCAACATTTCGTTAGCACATTGTTCATCTACAGTATTTAGGTATGCATTAAATAGCGCCCAAACATTATTAGTTGGTCCACCAACTTTCTGTAGTATTTCTCCAAAAGTGACATTTTGGTTTGCATTATTTGAGGCATTTATCAGATCCGTTATGAACTCTCTCTGTATCTGCACATCTTCTCTTGTTCCAAGTCTTGTAAGATGACCACCAACGAAAGTATCAAAATCGTAGTCATTTAGTACTATATCGTGGGATTGAACATAACCATATACATCCTCTGCTAGTGCCAAATATACAAATGGAATCCAACCTGGAAATATAATATCAACTAGCATAAGCGTCCTCTGCTGAGGAGCGTAGATGAAAATGTTTCCTTCCTCATGATTATTTCCATGATAGTTGAGCATTAAAGTCTGATTACCAACTTGTAGTGTGTGATTTTGAGTAAACGTTTCTGTAGGAATAGGGGGTAACTGTGAGACGTTGTATGAAGGTATCTGAGCTGGAGGGAAGTGTGAATCAGCTTCTGTAGTCGTCGTCATTTGCAGCCCATTGTGAGCTCTTTGTAATTCGTCTGCTATGGCTTCATGGGCTATATAGGTGGCATTCTTTGGAAAGATGGTTGCAGCAGCACCAATATGATCCAAATGAGAATGGCTATAGATAACATATGTTATGGGCTCGTCAGTTACTTCAGATATTGCCTTGAGATAATTCGCTCCAATAGAAGGTGGAGCATCTACAGCTACCACACCTTCATCTGTCACTAAAAACATGGTATTATACGATCCATCAGTTACCCAATACAGTCCATCTCTAATCTCTTCAACCAAGTAGCCTTTTTCAGCGGGAATTGTGGGACCCATTGCGGCTTCAGGTATGGATGATGATGACGGTGTTCCCTCAGGCTGAACTGAAGTATTATTATTATTTTGTGGACTAGCGAAACCAGAATAAGGAGTTAAAGTAAAGCTTGCAATAAGTGCCGTACTCAGAAACAATAGAATCACAAAACTTGTCTTTTGATAATGTCTTTCTGTCATGCATGTGATCCTTAGGTCTTTCATTTAAACTTCGTGAAGATGTTGTTATGTGGTAATCATGTGGAAAAATTTGATGATAGAAGAATTTTTCATCATGATAAAAGAATCAGTGATCCGGCGTATTCCTAGGGTTGCTCTAATGGCTGTTGAGCTATAGTGGCAGCCAATAAGTTATGGTATTCATGAAAGTTAAAGATGAGTGTTTTTACCATATTTGCTTCCTAACGAGACATATTATTCGCCAAGCCTTCAATTTACCATGAACATTTACTGTAACTTAGATAGGCTTTCAGTATTAACTCTATGTGTTTCAGATGATTAGTCTACCGGCAGCACCGTCAAGCATTGAGTCCATTTTTTGAACTTTTTTTATTTTAGGCGGGCCCAGATGGTTCTGGGAGAAAAACGTTCAAAATTCGGACTCGATGAAGTTAAAAAATGGGTTCTGCAGAATTAGAATTCCATTTAAAGTGATTCAATTCTGCCCCTATAAGGGTTTTCCAGGAATATGCATTCATTGGATATATGAAATAGTGTTGATTATGAAAAAAGGAACCTATCGATCTGCAACTAATATGTACGCGCATCCCCATGTTCTCGATGAGAATAATAATGCCAACATTCTCTATATCTTTTTTCCAACAGTAATTAATAAAAGATAAGTGTTTGCTACAGACAATAATGAGTTATCAAGAAACCGTAACTGAGATAGAAAAATCCCTCGGTAGTTTCCCAGGCTTTTTCAAAGGAGTACCTCAAGATGTATTGACGCAAATGTGGCCTGTCTTTAAAAGGTACATCCTAGAAGAAACAAAAATTCCACCAAAGTACAGAGAGATGATAGGCCTTGCAGTAG
>CAYWRR010000015.1:0-20715 GCA_964460425.1 uncultured Nitrososphaera sp. | reverse complement strand
CAGGTTTGGTGGGCCATTACCTCACCAACAGCCTGATCGGCCGCAGTCCAATCCAAAGGCCATATAGATTTCGGACATGGCTCATTCCAGAAACCTTGTCCTATCGCGGTTTATCCTCAGTTTCCCGAGGTTATCCACGTCCTTTGGGCATGTTGACTACGTGTTACTGAGCCGTATGCCACGCCTTTCAGCGTTGACTCGCATGGCTTAGCCCCACTCTGATAGCAGTCGGGTCCGGCAGGATCAACCGGAGTCAATCCTTTATTTTCTCAATTATAATGAGAGTACGGCCGGACAACTTGGTATTGTGCGGATTGTATTTGGGTGTTCGTGTGACCTAGTCAGATCCAATGTAATCATCGGATCCCCATAGTATGAGCGCAACTGGAGGTCAGTGAATCACAAAATGGCACTAAGACCAAACATCCTCACTGACGCCGCCTTTCATATTGCGTTCGAAGCATCCATCCTTTTGCAGTACGCTGATATAAACCTTTTCGAACTTCCGTTGAGCGTAACAATCTTAATATTAAATCAAAGGCTCACTAGTATTTTTACTTATCTTACCACAAGGATCTAAATAAAAGCTTTGAAACAATTACTTGATTGTATTTGTCTTCTAGCTTAGCTCTTCTCTTTATATCTTAACAAAATTGTATACCAATCTGAAGTTTTGAAAGGAAATCAGAAGACTTCCTCCTGTTGATCATCATTAGTTTTCAAAAATACAAGCTCTATATAGCATAGGGCTGCAAATCTCGTTGATGCAACAAGAGAGTGCAGGCCACCCAAACATTAGAAAACCTAACAGACTTACAAAGGAAACAAGTCCTTATCTAATGCAGCATGCTTATAATCCTGTTGACTGGTATCCTTGGGCAGAGGAGGCTCTAAGAAAAGCAAAACATGCGGATAAGCCGATCTTCCTGAGTATTGGTTATAGCGCATGTCACTGGTGCCATGTCATGGCACATGAATCCTTTGAAGATAAAGAAGTTGCCAAGATAATGAATGAGAACTTTATCAACATCAAGGTTGATAGAGAGGAGCGTCCTGACCTCGATGATATTTACCAACGCGCCTGCCAGCTTGCTACTGGAACCGGGGGTTGGCCCCTATCGATTTTTTTGACACCGGATCAAAAGCCATTCTATGTTGGAACCTATTTTCCAAAAGATGGCAGTAGCCATTACAACATGCCTGGCTTTAGGAATATACTGCTTCAGCTCGCTGACGCGTATAAGAACAAGAAGAGTGAGATCCAGGCAGCAAGCAGCGAGTTCACACATGCTCTATCTCAGACCTCAACGGATCTGATCGTACAACCAGAGATAATAGAAAAAACAAGCTTGGAGCGGTCCATACTTGACGAGGCTGCAGTTGGCCTTCTTCAAATGGGAGATAGAATATATGGCGGGTTCGGACACGCCCCAAAGTTCCCAAATTCGTCTAACCTTATGTTCCTGTTAAGGTACTATGACGTTTCGGGTATCAATCGCTTCCGAGACTTTGTGATATTCACTGCAGACAAGATGGCTGAAGGCGGCATTCACGACCATCTCGGTGGAGGCTTTGCTCGTTATGCCACCGACCAAAAATGGCTTGTACCGCATTTTGAAAAAATGCTATATGACAACGCGCTGCTGTCGCAAATGTATGCTGAACTCTATCAGATCACAAAGGCAGAGTCTTACATACAGATAACATGCAACACACTTGACTATATAATAAGAGAAATGACACATCCTGATGGTGGATTGTACTCTGCACAAGATGCCGACTCTGAGGGAGAAGAAGGTAAGTTCTATCTCTGGAAAAAGGAAGAGATCGACTCTGTAATTGACGACGAAACTGCTACTAACATTTTTTGCGAACACTATGGTGTCACAGAAGGAGGCAATTTTGAAGGCAAGAACATCCTCAATGTCAGAATGCCAATAACAAGTCTTGCCAAGAACTATAACAAGAACGCGGAACAAGTGGCGGAGATACTCAGAGATGCTTCTGCAAAGCTTTTTGCAGCAAGGGAGGAAAGGGTCAAGCCTGCAAGAGATGAAAAGATCCTGACATCTTGGAATGGCCTTATGATATCAGGTTTCGCAAAAGGTTATGCCGTCAGTAGAGATACAAAATACCTGTACGCTGCAAAGAAAACAGTAGAATTCATCGAAAGCAAGCTCGGCTCCACTGACGGTCGCCTGAGGCGTACCTTCAAAGATGGGCAGTCAAAACTGAACGCATATCTTGAAGACTATGCTTTTTACGTCAGTGGCCTGCTCGACCTATTTGCTGCAAATTCAAAACAGGAGTACCTTGACAAATCAATCATATATACGGATTTCATGTTACAGCACTTTTGGGACGAGAAGGAAGGCAACTTTTTCTTTACCTCTGATGACCATGAGCAGCTGATTTCAAGGACAAAGAACTTTTATGACCTTGCCATCCCGAGTGGCAATTCTATGGCTGCGTCCAATCTCTTAAGGCTTTACCATTATGCTCAGAACAACAGCTACCTCGACAGAGCAGTCAGAATAATGAAAGCTGGCTCGAGGTCAGCCGCTGAAAATCCTTTTGGATTTGGGCATATGCTGAACTCCATTTATCTCTATGTAAAAAACCCAGTAGAGGTAACAGTGATCGTTACTAACAATAGCAGCAATACCACCAACAGTTCCAGCCTAGTAGCTTGGCTTAACAGGCAATTCCTTCCACATAGCATAACTAGTATAGTGTATCCAAGCGAACTTGCCAAGCTACAACGTTACCCCTATTTTAAGGAGCGCGGAGTCCAAGGAGGAGGGGAAACCGCATTCGTTTGCAGAGACTATACCTGCTCGCTCCCGATCAAATCAATTGATGAGCTGGAAAGACAGCTTATGCCCTCCTGACGTCTATAAGTAGCTTGTCACCTACTCGTGGACTGCCGATTTTTTCGTAGCGCTTCTTTGGCATAGTTATTTGTATAACTGTCTGCGAGTACGTCTTAACCACTGTCTGCGGCTGGGATCTGAGGATGGCTTCAAGTAGTGGCCTGATCTGCTGCTTTACTTCCTTGTCTGTGACAGCCCTATCGATTGCTTCGAGTATCATCTGTTGTCGCGATACTGGTTCTAACTCAATATCTTCACTCAACGCAAGGCTTACATTTGCTCCAGTTTCTGTCAGCTGGTTTATTCGATATCTTGTACCATCAACATCATCATGCATGAATATTCTTTGCTTCTAATGGCTACTAAAACTTGCTATTTACTACAAAGTTTACATCGTTTGAAAAAGGAAAATTTAACTTCAACTAGCTCTCACTGTGATAGCTTGGAAGCAACAATTAGAGAGAAACAACTGTGGTCATTCTGGTGGAGCATACAATTGAACAGGTAAGCATACATTTATATGGGGAAATTTAATCGGTGCGGATGCACTAAGTTGGTTGGCACTTTACCTTTGGCCCGATCTCAGATGTCCTAAGTGTGCTCTTATCTAATCCCTAAAAAACTCCTCTTCTTGGAGATCCTTGTCCTTCTTAGTAAGATAAATCAAGACGCCTGTAATAGCTGCAAACCCAATTACATTGACGAGTAGTATTGACAAATCAACGCGTTGCCAAAGTACATAAAGCCTCACTACTGCATAAATGGCTGCAGCAGCAAGAGCTATAATGCATCCAGCTATTGCATATCGGATTGTCTGTCTCTTCACAAAATGATATTCAAGCGAACTGCCGTATAACTTTTAACCGAAGAACAACTATACAGTACAACAATAGATGCAGCTGATCAAGAAATACGAGATACAGTCAAAACACAAAATGATAAAGTTTCTCAACGAGCAGCCGGTTGGAAGAATAGCATCCCTAGACGGGAAGGGATATCCACAAGTTATTCCGATGAATTTCGTCTATCATGATGGAGCAGTTTATATGCACTCTCACCCTTTTGGCGAAAAGCTGGACAACATCCGGCGCAACCCTAACGTAGGATTTGAAGTAGACCAACATATCTGCTTCCTGCCTTCTTATTATTTTCATCCGACTGATGCCTCCCAGGCGGACACTCTATACATAAGCGTAGTTGTCAAGGGCAAGGCAGAGCTTGTGCATAGCAATGAGGAAAAAGCACTGGCGCTTAATGCACTAATGCAAAAGTACCAGAAAGAGGGTAGGTATGAACCACTTGATGCGAACATGCCTTCAGTGCATGAAGTTGCAATAATCAAGGTTATCCCACTAGACATGCGGGGGAAATATAAAATAGGGCAACACTGGGCAAGGCCGTATCGGTCCAAGATGGCAAAGAAAATCATTGAGCGAGAAGGGCTGGAGAATGCAAGGCCTATTCTCCAAATAATGCGTATTGATATCACATATAACAAAGAGAGTCTTTATGTCATTGAAGAGCCAGAGATGTAGACGCATAAAATATAGTTCATGTAGATTTCATTATCATTGCTGCGCTGACCGTCAAGATTGAATACCCAACAAATCAGATTAGTATATCACTCCATTAATAAGAACAAGAAGAAGTCAAAGGTCCTCATAGGAGAACATTATTGCCATTGTTTTTGCGCGAGATGAGTTGGGAATATAATAATACCGGCTTGCTTACGTCTCTTTGGATCTTAACAAACTCTTCTGCTTTGGTGGGTCACACAAATTTCACGTTGGTGGAAAATATTCAAAAAACATGCATGTTATTCATGAGCGAAGTACTTCTTTAGCTGTGTAAAGGCAAAACAGACAAGTAGTAGCTAAGTCTTGATTGGAGTAAAGAAGCATTATTTTGAGATATAGATGAAGCAAGGATTGTTGATCGGGAGCTTTGTCTTACATATTGTACGCTATTATTTAATACAATTCTATCTAAGACTTTAATGGTGATTTATACATAGGCTACTACTATGTATCTACCTCTTGAATCATTAAGTGAATAGCTTCGAGGTGGACTGAAAGGTCATTTAGAACCTCTATTTTTCTCTTGGGGTAATTTGCAAAGCGCAACACACACTCGATGAATTCGGGTATCTGTACTGTTTCTTCTCCAGGCACTTCAATACCGCGGTGCGAGAGCAAGTACGACTTGATTACGGATCCTGTTTGTACGCCGTTCAGGAAATAGCACTTGTCAACTGGCATAGCATGAGATGCCTCCACATAATGCTCCTTCATAATATCAGTTGCAATTGCAATCTCTAGCTCAAGTTTGTTAAGTGCGTCTACAAGCCGGCGGATCTTTTCTGTTATTTCTTCGACCATTCCGCGTCAGCATAATCATCATTACTTGTATTGAATTAATAGCTTGCACGATAAATATTCCTTAAAATTCACTAATTGATCGCAGCTAGAATTCAGCAATATCTTCCCTACATCTTTTTCTAAGTATCACCCGGTTTTGTTGTCATGACGAAATAGTGGTTTGCCATAATGGTTGTAAAAAATATACAATGTACATTAATCGCTCTTGAATAGATGTTCTATATGGATCTTCGGCTGAAATCTATATCATAACTGCTGATATCATTCTACTTTAACTTCTTCTTTTTCAGCGTTTTTGGCTTCAAGCTCATAAAGCTTTTTAATTTCATTCTGCAGAAACTCCTTATATCTATCGCGCTCTTCTTGAGTCATTGAATCAAGGTTTGAGCTTAGGGCTGTACCAGTTGTTATGATTCTGTCTATAAGATCCATCGCTACGAACCTGCCCACGTTGCCGACACGAAGCATTACGTCGATCTGTTTCTGAATCATGCTGCCAAAGGATTGTAGGTCTGACGTTATCTCGAGTCCTTTCTTTGTGATCATATATCTGCCGTCTTTATCTTCCATAACCAAGCCTTCGTCTAGCAACCTACCAAGCAATGGGTAAATTAGACCGGGAGATGGCTTCCAGGTACCTTCACTCTGCAGAGTGGCTTTGTCAATTATCTCCTTGCCCGTCATAGGCTGCTCTCTCAGAAGCGACAATATGTATTGTCTAGAAAAGCCTCTAGGTATGGCACTTCCTACCCTCGCTAACCATTCAGATATCATATCGCTAGTAATATCGCTAGTGAAATATGAATCTTTGGCCATATAAAGTAGTTGCATTGAGAGCACTTATTGCCAAGCATCCATCTAGGCTTTTACTTATCAGCAAATAATATGGAAACTACGTATCTTAACGCTTAAGGGAAGAGCTATACTAATAATTAGCAATCAACTCAATTGCCCCCATTTGCATTAGGATTTTGGATCCCGTTAACAGTCTGCGGTATAAGGTAAACTCCTAGAATTATTTTATTAGATATCATTGTAGCATATTGAAGTGTCGACGGAACAGGTATTGGTTAACATCATCATCAACATTGTTGTCGCTGCCAAGGAGCCTGGTCGAGGTTTTTCCGTGGATAGGGCAGCTATCCCTTGCGGAGAGCTTTTGGCGGACTCATAATAGGGGTGCGTAGATTTTTCTGCTAGTACTTCCGAGCACCAAGCTTTATGTGCTATCAAACCTAGCTGTGTTCTTGATGTTCGTTCCAGGCCTTGAGATGGACTCACGGGAGATCAGACCTGCAGGCTGGCTCCCAAGAAAAGTCGAGCGACTTTCTGAAAAAGCTTAAGACAAAGGAGGCAGTCTTTGACCTATTGCTCATAACGGCAACAGCGACATCACCTCTAGTCCAAGACATCGGACTCCAGTTCTTAATTGGTACCTCTTCCTGAGCCTAGTAATCTCTAAATGGAGAATAGGCCGGCAGGATTTCAACAAAGTATAAGGAAATATCTCGACGATTACATTTGGTTCTTCGCGCCCATATTTTTCGTACTCATCGGTATAGAATTGAATGTTCAGTCGCTTATTAATGCAATACCCCTCTTCTAAGTGCTACTTGGAGTTGCAGTGGTTACTAAGATTGATTGTAGCAGGATACATTGGCGCAACGATTGTAGGATTTGGCCGTGAAGTAAGTCAGGCAATAGGCTTTATTATGAATGGAACGAGAATGGTTGAGCTTGTAATCGCCTCTATCGGATTTGCCGCAGGAGTTGAAGATATGATTTTGCCTTTAATAGCAGTTGCAATAGGACTTGTTATCATCATACTATCACCGATAACATTGCGCACCAGGGTCAGCAGTGCAAAGTCAAAAAGCGGCCATGCGGTCTTGATTAAAGATTGTAGGAAGGTGGCAATCAGAAATGGCTTAACTGCTATTCCCTTACTTTTTCAAAGAATATGTCATTCCAGTACATCTATATCAAGAAAATGAGCGCCACCGCAGGTAAGCTTTTATTGTTTTGGGCAGGTACTGAGAAAAATTTAGAAGATAACCTGGTATTTGATAAAGCAATTGCTATACTTTCGCTTACCCAAAAGCTCGCCGACATACTTTTTGACTAGCCAAATAGGCAAGCAAGTTTAATTACTTCTTTGCCACATTCTACACTGTCTTAGATGGTGCTGGTACTACAGTACGCCAATGTCATTGTACGGTTTATGGCTTCAAGAGATCCCCTAGTCGGACTTATGTAAACTCAAGCAACAATAAAACCGGATCAAAAACACGACACCAGATACAATGAACAGTAATAGAAAAACGGCCTCAAGCCAATATAGCATGCTATCTCCAAGATGAGCTGGCGTAGGTATTTTTATAAAACCAATGCAGAATATCATTTTTCATGGTGCGGAACCAGAAACGGAGTCTTTTGAGAAATCAAAGAAGAGTTGGCGAGACCATAACTATTGCAAGCGGTATTGGCGTGGCGCTGCTTGGCTCATTCCTTGGAGTCCAATTTGTTTCTTATGGTGGACTATGCATAGCCGGCCTTGGAATCGTATCCATAATTTGGAGATAGTCCATAAGATGCAAAACTATAATGGTTGGCATATTAAGCTCCCCAGTATTGTTGCACTGTTACAGCTGCAAATTTAGCAATAGAACATGTACGGTTAGCAAAGAGTGAAGCGACAACATATATTGCCGCACCTATCTTGCCCATTTCGGCGATAACGAACGCGCATGCGCACACAAGAATAGAACGATTGACCATGGCGGGATTTGGTTTACATCTTTGTGTGCATTATATAACTCCTTGATTCAAAGGAACATCGATATACAGTTATTGTTACACTATATAATTACGCCTGTACGTGATTCTGTTTGAAGGTAGACATTATGTTAAAAGAATAGACGTATTCTTAGGAAGTGAACAAAATTGCACCAGAGATATTAGGGAGATGATGGAGGCTGCCGTGGGCAACTTGCTAACAAAGCAGCATGATTAGAAGAACCTAAATATATGCAGAGTCATCTATGCGATACAGCAAAGATATGTTCTAAGAAGAAGAAGAAGAAACGACCTCCAAGTCGAAGTGCTTTACGGTTCTTTAGGCAATATTATTTGAGTTGTAGACAAGACATCAGACTCTTCAGGGGAATCAATCTTGGCTTACGGAAATTATTGGATAGCATTAAACAACAACGACAGTAACAGCTACAACAGTCAATCGTATCTCACAGAGTATTTCTGACCTGTAAGCTCGGACAATTTCTCACCTGCTCTCCTCAGTATGTCATCAACTTCTTCTATCTTATCCTTTGCCTGCCGCCTCTGTTTCTCCACGTCTTGCCTGCTTCTTGCCAGTTCTTCGGCGTGCTGCTTAATCTCTTGCTCAAGACCTTTAACTTTATAAACTATTTCTATATTGATCTGTGAAAATGAATTAATTTGTGTCTTGAGTGTCTGGGCCTTATACTGAAGATCAGGCAAGGACTCTAGAATGGTATCTATGTATTGCAGCACCTTGTCAGAATCTTTAAGCTGGATTTGGCCACTATCTATTGACCTACGAATTTCGAGCAGGAGGGAAAAGTAAGGTGTAACATTCTTTTCATGAAGTATCTCCCACGGCTCATCTGACATAATCTTGAGACGTTGTTCTGTCTCCTTTGTAATGCCATAAGAGTATTTCGTAAATGCTCTTGATAAGTGGGAAAAGAGATCTCTAACTTTGGCATGAAACTCTTCTTGCTTCTTTTCTGTTTCAGCTATGTTGCGCATCCTGATAGAGGCTTGCTCATATTCTTTGGACCCACTAAGTGTAGCAAACTCGATCTCTAGCTTTTTTAGCTCGCTTTCGATCTCTTCAATTTCCTTCTCGATGTTCTTTGCTGAAGACTCAGCTAATTTGATAGATGATATTTTTTGCAGGGCAGTATTAAACATATTTTCACATCTTATTATGGGCTCACGCTTTCGATCGAATTCTGCAATTACTACCCTTGTCTCGTTTAGCAGCTTGGTCAGGAATTCAAATTCCTCCTTCATCTTGCCTGAGTGCTTTTTCATGAAGGCATTGAGCATTTTGCTGTGCGAACCGCTTACTTCTCCAAAGCGCTTCATCATGGTCTCGAACCTTTCTTTGAATTTCTTGGCGTCATTTGGAGATTGAGGAGAGGGAAGCTCTAACGAAGCTTCGCGCTTTAGCGATGATACTACGGTCCTCCTCGAATGTTCAACTACAGATTTTAGTCTCTGCTCTAGGTCCTCAAGCTTGATATTTTCTCGATCCATATCCTTTGCTAATGTATCGATAACCTTGAGAGAGTCTGCTGCAGAGTCTTTAATCTGGACTAGGGAAGCCGAAAGTTCTTTCACCTTTGCAGCTTCAAGGTTTTCTAACAAATCCTGTGCTTGCTGTATTGAAAGTGTGTCACTGACAGGAGTTGGAATAGAGTGCTCAGCTGATGCGATATCGCTAGGCTTCTTTTTGAAGAGTCCAAATGGAGGCATGGTGTATGGTTGTTTCTCGCAGACTGCATCAAAAAATGTTACGATCCAGTAAAATACTTATGCAAATGGATACTACATGGTAGTGGTAGTAGTGGTATGCCAGTGGGGGAGGGGAGTTCCTTTAGGCCAAAACGCTGGATCAGCAAGAAAGCGACAGACAGAGCCCGTCTTTGGCTTCAAAGAAATGAGTCTAAGCTGCTCGCCACAGATGTTGTCTGTATTGTCGTACTCCTCTTTCTGCATCTTTTTCCCTCAACATTTCAGTTGTTATTTCAGGAAAATGTAAATGCTATCCAAATAGCAGTGATAGGGCTTGTTTCTTCCATAGTTCTCTCAGTTGTATGGAAAGGAATGGTTCCAATAGTTGTATGCGTCGTAGGGATCGTGCTCATACATAATTCTTTGATACTGCCATACTACTCACACCCCCAGCCCAGTGAGGCTTCGTTTGGAGATAGAGAATTTAGGTGGACATTGTACCCCCCATCTGCTTACCCCCCATCTGCTGTCGGCATAGCTGCAAGCATGAACTTCTTTCTTGGTGTCTCAATGGTTAGCTTCAGCATTATACTTGCCTATAGGCCCTCTCTACTTTTTACGAGAAATAGGCCTCACTCGGTTGATTCTGAGTGGTTGAAGTATCCTCTTTGGCACGACAATACCCTATTAGCAGACGGCAGGACAGAATACTCAGTTCCGATAAAGATGCTTATAACTGATCAAGAGAGGTACATCCTTTGGCGCTACGAATACATTTTAGCAAGTATTTACGGTACGCCCCATCTTGTTAGGCCGGAAGGCTATGTCCCAAAATACTCAACCAGCATTTATAGAGATCGAGAAAGTGGACGCATCATAGGCAAAGCTCGCTATAACGGCTTTTTCGTCTAATTTAGCAGAGTGATCTAGAATAAATATTGAGCTTGCAGCAGGGCACGGTAGCCGGCTCTGCTATTGTTGGCATATTTTTTGATCTAATAGATCCATTCATATTGTGTACTGCATTTTCAAGAAAGCCTGTCAGCAACCATATGATCAATTTACCTAGGTCTTGTTTTTATTTGGCTGATATTTATCTTTACGATTAGAGGCTTAAGATGTTAATTGTGTCTACAGTGTGTACATCTACCTTTTAGCTGGTAAACAGGTAGCTAGTCTCTAAACCCCAAATCTGTATGGAAGACCTTAGTCTCAGATACCCAAGGCAAAAAAGTCTTCAGCTAGGATGAAACATCCTGCTTCAGAAACGAATATCGAAGTGAAGAGGCGACATAGACATATCTGTGGGCAGCCAATAACAAGTCTTGTTGATAGAAGTTTACTTTGATGGGCTCTGTCAGCCAATAAACCCAGGCGGGATATCATGCTATGCTTTTGTAGTCAAAAGCGGCAGTAGAACCGTCTATAGCGATTATGGCGTCGCGGGAAAACCTTTCTCCGACGACTCTACCAACAATGTTGCCGAATATACGGCCCTCGTCAAAGCGTTACAATGGCTCCTGGAAAACAATCTTGGCTCCACCAAGGTTGAGGTCAAGAGCGATTCTCAGCTTATAGTCAATCAACTGAGAGGCGTTTACAAGGTGAAGGCAAAAAGAATAATCTCGCTTTACAAGCAGGCTCTTCTACTTAAGAGCAAATTTCAAGACATTCAGATCAAGTGGGTACCTAGGGAAGAGAATAGAGAGGCAGACAGGTTGACAAGTAAGGCGTATAACAAGGTACTTCAAGAATACCCACAATATCTTGACAGAGCGATATAGGAAGAAGAAGAACAAGGATTGGTTCAGATAGTAAGTTAATACTCAGATAGGTTATTGAGCGGAGCCGATAAAGGTCTACGAGCCGAACTAAAAGCAGCATCTAATAAAGATGGATAGTAGTCCCGATAAGCCTATCTCTTCCATAATACTATACTATATAGTTCACATTGGTCATTTTTGTTTTCTATTGTGCCTTGTAGATAAAACAAGTTGAACACATGGCTACATGAAGGTCAGACTGAATCATCATTTGTAGTGACAAAGCGGCTCCTGATTTTGATTATGGTTGGCAAGATCTTGTCTGTTATTATCGAGTCGAAATTCTTTTCATCAACGTCCAAAGTTATTAACAGATAATAGTTTTCGTCTATTGGAATAGTAGCGCGTTTTAGTAGTTCGTATCGGCCAAACGAGTACACGATCTTGCCTATCTTGGGTTCAAACTTGCCCCTAGTCTTTTGCCTAGTGATGGCCGTTGCAGCGTATTCTTCATTCTCTTCTTCCGAGAGCAGAAGCTTTACGCCTTTTCTAGCTTTCTGTGCCAATATGACACCGTTCTTGTTTACTATCCCTGTCCATCTCATCGAGCTGTGCTTTGCAAGAACTTCCTCACAGACTGAATTTATAAGTTCATAATCGATTTTCAATTCTGCTTACATAGGCGTATAGTTGCCTAGCCTAATAAAAAAGCTGGTTATAGCTATATATTATCAGCTTCTGTCAATATTTCCAGGCAGATGTCTGAATATGAGTCTGGCACCTTCCGATGTAAAGAATGTGCAAAGGAATTTCTAACAAAAGATGAAGCAGACAGGCATTATATCGAGCACCATTCAGACGTAATAGTTGGCGAATAGCGTTTTAGACACGAGCTTAATAATCAATAAGATGTCGCCATTGAATACCTAGCGATTCTAAGCACAATTGGTGATCAGTGCAGGCGATAGATATGATATGCATGAGGCAAATTTTGCTGGAGGTAGAATATATCCAAAAACTCCATAATACGCTAATTAAGAAATCTACTCAGAATGCCTGTTGTGGCCCCTCCTGAAAGCAGGTCGCCACCTATGAAGAGCCCTATTGCCCCTGCCATCGTCAACAACCAGACGATTTTGTTCCATCCAAATATCTTCTGGCCGTCAAGCCCCATGAAAGGTATCAAGTTAAAGAAGCCAATAAAGCCATTGAACCTTACGCCCACCAGCAGAATCGGGGTAGCAGAGTCGATAGCAGCAAGTATAAGGTAGACGCATAGGAAGCCTGTGCCCATTCCTAAGTTAGTGAGAGGTCCAATCAACGAGACTCTGCCGCTGCGAGCTATACTGAGATTGCCGCTAATCATGACTGCCCCTGGCGCTATGAACTTAAATGGAAAGAATGGCAGAGCAGAAATAGCCGTAATTACAGCGCCATAGAACAATACACGAAATTCTGCCCAAGCCCTGTAGAATTGCGCAAGAAACTTGTGTCCTAGCTCGTGTATAACGAATGCGCTGATAAATATGGCGATGAAATCCCATCTAAACTGGAACCTGTACAAGGACATGCCAACTGCCGTCACTAGGGCTGTCGCTATCACCAAGTTAAGAATTTCAACCTTGGAAAAGCGCAAGTAAATCGTATCGTACAGTGAAGATCTAATGCGCACTTGAGGAGAAGCGGCTTCTCCCTCCATACGCTCTAGAAATTCACGATCCTTCCCTGGTTGCTCAAGGTAGTCCTGCAGAAAAAAGCAGTTATGGTTGGGGGGCAACCGATGAATAGAGCAGAAGGTCTCTTTGCAGTAACGGCATCTGAAAGGCATTGATTCGCTTGTGCCACAAAAATCGCAATTCATCTAGTGCAATATCTCCTACACATTAACCCCTATTAAAGCAAGAGGATAATTGTTGCCTTTGCACTGATGTCCCCCTACAGCTTTATTCTTCATAAAAAAAGCCAGTCCCATGTTAGACTTCTATTGGATTTTGAAGCAAGAATCCTTTTCAGAAAACTAGTTAACATTGTCTTGTGAAATCAGTCCCGATAAAACTCTGAATTAGGCCATATTGTCAAATATTCCATATGTTCTCAGTTTGACTTTATATAGCACATGAAAACCAAGGCCTTCTGCACTTGCATGCCACCACTCTTTTTGTATTTGTTTCATACAATTACCTTTTAATAACTAGAAGCCTTTGTAGAAGGAGCTATAAAATGACGCTAGATAGTAGAGAAAAATGGTGAGTCACGGACTGTTTGAAAGGCCACTAGGTATATATAAGGAGAACTGAGCCAGTTATCTCAACACAACGAAGAAATGGAAACATCTGGTAAGATGACTTAAGGGTTTTTCTACGTACGGCTTCAATGGAAAGCGTTTATATATGACTCTCATATAGACTTTCTTGCCCAAAGTTGCAGTTTAGTGCAGAGCCAGTCAACATGAATTATAGCAGTACTGGACGGAGTTACCCGAATGTATCGAGTCAACAAGACTGAACTATCCTCATTGAGCCAAGTCAGCCAATGTCAGCATGAGGAAATAATTCTATGAATACTGATATTCTTGTACTTGGTCAATATCAGATATGCTTTGCTCAGTATAATGTTTTAGCAAAATTGAGTTATTCTAGTCAATCATCTCCTTCAATACCCTCTACAGCTTTACAAAAGTCTGACAATTTTTCCATACGTATGAGCTCGATCCGCCCCCCCTTATGCTTGATAATATTGGCCCCTGCGACTGCTACTACCCCTCAAACACCTTATCCATATTTTTTCGTCTATGCACACCTAGTGTAGAAGTTCAGCAATCAAATTTCTCATTATAAAAAGTGATTTCTCTAATAGAATACCCCAGAATTAATTAAAATATTCTTCAATATATGAATAGCATTTTACAGCGAGTCACCTCGCACCGAGTTCAACGTCAATCTCTTCACTAGAGTTTCCTCGGATTACAGTAAACTCAATAGCATCGCCTATTGACTTTTCAATCAGCTGATCCCCTATGTCTTGTGCATCTTGAATTTGAATATTGTCAACAGCTATTATTACGTCTCCTCCAAGAAGAACTGGCCTTCCATCAATAGTTACAACCCTGTCACCTCCTCTCAAACCAGCCACCTCTGCTGGGCTCGATGGTTCGACAGAAAAGATTAGGAACCCAAGGGGTTCCCGCAGACCAAGTGTTTGAGCAATGGCCGGCGTGACATTGCTTCCTTCTATCCCAAGCCATGGCTCTGGTTCATCGGTAGCAGAAACATAATAAAATGAAGCTCCAACTATGGAAATCAGCACAGAAAATGAAATGACGGTATTGACTGGGTTACGCAATTCATCAGTTTATATCCAATCTTGAGGCAATAACCTTTTTGGATTATTAACCGTGCAAAGCTAGTATACTGGGTTTTACGTACTTTGAATCCACAGATTATTGCCATCTTGCTCCTTGTACTACCTTCAAGTAAAGAAGGATAGAACCTGAATTGTAATATGTATACATGTGCGTGTGTATGTGTCTAGGCTACTCTACAAGAAAAGTGTATTGGCGAGACACCTTCCTTCACAAGGTTGACCTCAGCGAGTCTTTTTCTAATTCTTCTGATTCAATTTGTCAAGGTAACTATTATCAGAAAGCAAAAAGAGGCCAGATACGATTGGGGACTAATTGTAGAGCTCTATCGATCATTGTAGTCACAAGATGTCAAAACACAACAGCAGACTAGATGTCATAATAAAGCACGAACTGGCGATCTTTAGAACCTGTAGCAAATGCTATCTCCTCGCATTTGAGTTCCACATAGGTATCTATCAGTTCATTGGAGAAGTATGGCTTGAGGAAGTCCTTGTCATTTTTTAGCGCGTCGATCGAATCTTGCAACATGCGAGGGAGTGTCTTTATTCCTAAGGCTCTCCGTGCTGAATCAGACATTTTGTAAATGTCTTCATTAACTGGATCACCAGGATCAATCTTTTCTGTGATGCCGTCAAGTCCAGCAGCAACTGTTGCCGAAAAAGCAAGGTAAGGGTTGGAAGATGGATCAGGAGCCCTGAACTCGATCCGTTTTGATTTTCCAGTATTCTTCTCATTCACCGGTACTCTCAAAACTGCCGACCTATTTCCCCTTGACCAGGCGGCATACACTGGCGCTTCAAAGCCTGGAACCAATCGATGGTATGAATTTACAGTTGGTGCCACTAACGCAGCCAGAGAAGGTGCATGCTTTAGCAGTCCTCCGATAAAGTAGCGTCCAATCTGACTCAGCTCTGCATAGTAGTCATCAGGGTCGTAAAATATGTTGCTTTCTCCTGACCATAGACTCGCGCTTACATGCATCCCGGAACCATTATCACTTTCGCTGCTCCTTGGATTATTCTCGTCAAAGATTGGCTTGGGCATGAAATTTGCAACCTTACCATGCTTTTTGGCTAGGCTTCGGACAACATCTTTGTATATTTGTACATTGTCTGCTGCCTTTGTAATTGTGCTATGCATAAAGTTGATCTCTATCTGGCCGCTGCTAGCAACTTCATGGTTAAGATTAGTAACCTCAATTGAGTAGTTGTTCTTCAGGATCTTGGCAACTTCAAATCGTAACTCCAGTGATGAGTCTTGGAATGGAGGTGCGTCATAGCCGTGCTTTCTACGTATGGGGTACTTTCCACTCCTCTCCGCAGACTGAATTTTGAGTCCTCCGTTGTCATCAAAAAGAATACCCTCAAAAATAAAGCACTCAACCTCAGGGCCGATTTGACACAAAAGCCCTTGGTCTCTCAGACCTTCCTCCAACATCTGAGGAACATAACGAGGATCTCTAACCAATCTGCCGTTGCCAAAGCCTTCATAAACGTCTGTAATTACTGTGGCTACCTTGTAATTCGACAACGGCATGAGCCGCAAGGTTGACCTGTCAGGAACAAGTAAGAGATCTGATTCGTTTATCTTTGAGAATCCCGTAACAGAAGAGCCATCCAGTGCTGTGCCGTTCTGTAAATGCTCAGACGGATCTCCTGTGTCAATGACAACATACTTTGCCAAAAACCTACCAACGACATCAGTATACCTTAACTGGACAAACTCTACATCTTTAAACTCTAATGCATCAACATCGTTCTCAAGCGAATCCCTCAGTGTCATATTGATATTTATTCTCTGTATAATTTAAGTCATGATATCAAGTTGACCCCTATTTGCAAAATTGACAAGAACAGGCATTTTAGAAGTGAAATTCTTTGATACTTCCAAGGAACAAATTAATACAACCAGAGGTAGAATTTTGTAAATGCTCGCACATTATGAATTAAGTTTATTTTGGATGAATAAGATATGTATATGACGTTAAGAGCCCTGTAGTCTCACAACACCTGAAAACAAGCAACAGGTAGTGACCCAGAACTGAGCAGCTCCTTAATTTTTAGATTGATTCACCCTCTATCAGGCATATACCACCACATATGATGTCTCAGAGAATGGTATAGGAGGTCTTCCCTATTGTGAGTTAACTATTGAAGATAACATGTTTTCAGCGCTGAGATAATGGTTTATAGGTATCTGGCTTCCTACAAGAAAGCACCTTAATGCAAGGATCACTTATTTGCTCCGCATGCAGGAGCGAGGTCGTAGTAACCGATCATGAGTGTGGTGAAGTTATTTGCAGCCGTTGCGGTGTGGTAATTGATAGGTTAGAAAGTTCTGCAGTACAAGAATGGCGCGCCTTTAGTATCGACGACTTCTACCGCAAGTGCCGCATCGGTGGCGCAACTTCACTTGCACGCTATAATAAAGGATTCCTCACAACAATAGGAAATAGCAGAGACTCAAGGGAAAGGAGCTTTAACTTTGACAGAATAAGGGTCTGGGACTTTAGAATACAAGCAGCAAATGATAGGAGCCTGAAGCAGGCACTACCTGCCCTTGAACACCTTAAGGAAAGCTTAGGACTGCCTGACACAATAGTAGAAAAATCAGCTTATTTTTACAGAAAAGCAGCAAGGATTAACCTAATAAAAGGCAGGACAGTATCTTCCATCCTTGCTGCTTCAGTATATCTCGCATGCCGAGAATTAGAGACACCTAGGACTCTCAACGATGTATCATCTGCTAGTAACATTCCACGAAAGAAAATTTCACGTGACTATAGGCTACTTGTGCATACCTTTGATCCCAAGATTCCTGCAATAGACCACATGAGGTGCATAACACGTATTGCAAATAAGGTAGGCATCAGCGAAAGGACCAAGAGGATGGCAATAAAGATCATGCGCCAAGTTATTGCAATGCAGATATCTGCAGGAAAAGGGCCTATGGGAATCGCAGCAACGGTGCTCTATATTGCTTGTCTCCAAGCAGGTGAAACTAAGACACAGAAAGAGCTTTCGATCGCAGCGGGCGTCACAGAAGTGACTATCAGGAATCGCTATAGCGAACTGAAGAAATACATACAGGACTTTGCAAAGTCCTCTTCCGTAGCAATAGCAATATTCATGTTCGTCTTCCAGTCACCCATCTTGCTTAGTTCTGCGAGATATATCCAACTACACTTGTGCTCTCTTAAGCTTTTGTAATTGTTTCAAAAGCAGTACTAAAATACTAGCAGCATCATTGAACAATAACCAAATTGCAACGGTTTCTCAACTAATGATAGATCTGGGCATCTCAAGTTTTTTAGTCATCATCATCATTCGTATTTTCGTTCAGCGTAGAAGATATGGGCTCATAGAATATGCCCTAGAAAACAAAATAAAAATTCATGTTCTCTAGCAGGCAACACTACTGCAACAGGCCGCTCTTACTCGCACCTCTAGGTTGAAACTAGAAAGAATTTCTTTGCATCTTGTCCGAATCGTGATCTCCGTGACTTGTGAAAAATTGGCAATGTCTGTAAGATACATATGATAACCGCAAAGACATGCGGAGATATACAAGTATGCTGAAGCAATTCCGACCGGATCTTTACCAGATAGCAGTATATTATCCTCGGTCTGACGGGCAACTTCCAATGCCAGTTTTTGAATTCTCCAATCAATCCTGGCCCTATTTGAAATCTTTGCAATGTATTTTTCTATAGGTATGACGTGATCAAATGTTCTGCTGTGACACCTCATCTCATCGGATTCTATAGCATTCGTCATGCACATTGCCATCCTCTTGTAGCATCGAAATGCTATTCTTAGAGATGACCTTTTGTTGCTACAAAAATCGGCTGAATCAACGATCTCTTCCAGTCCTCTTGCAATACATGACTGCTTGCATGCAAGGTACACGGATGCGATAGCATTGCCATTGACTGACATGCCCTTAGTATTGTTTTTAGACGAATAGCTCCTGTATATCTTGGCCGCAGTCTCTGATAGCGACCTTGGAAGCAGCAACTTTGAACATATTTTGTCTATAACTGAAAGAACTCTTGCAATCCTTCTTTCCTCTGAAGAGGCCTTAAGCCGAGCGTGCAGCTTACGCACACATGCTATACGTTCTGCATTAGCCAAATTGATCGGTTTGCCGTTATAGTCTTTATCTGATACGCCAATTTCCGTCTGCAATCCATAGTTCATGAGTAAGGAGCTAGTTTGCCCGCTGCCACGCAAGCTTTTCTGCCTGTCATCGGAATTGTTAGAATAAGTTTCATGTCCCCAGTAGTCCATCTTCTCGAGTACCACATAGCCGCAGGATTGGCATATGTATTCACCATGATGCACATCAAAAATAAGATGTGAGCTGCATTCCGGGCATGATGGCTTGATGTTGTTGTCATTTTCTCTACCGTTAGCGAGGAGAGTGACACCTGTTTCCATACTTTTATCCCCACCACCAGGTACAACTATTGGCAGCTGTGATTTCCCAACTGAATAGCGAAGAATCTTCTAATATGTCCTGCTTGTTAAGTATACTTCTAGGCGAATCTGCTGGAAGTATGATGAAAGCCATTTCCTTGTAGGAATATAACCGATACAACTTATACTGTAATGTTTCATAAATTTAACCTAGGTCTAAATTATCATTTATATCAGAATTCACCATAAGATTTTTACCAAGGATTTTTTGATGCCACTCTATTTTCATAGCCCCACTAGGATAGATAACCAGTGCTCGAGAAAAATTAACTATCAAAGTTATTAATATTATGCATGTTGCAGAATCATGAATCGCATAGGAGCTGCAAGTTCCCGAGGGAGTGTAGAATGTCTAGAGCGTTAGCGATCTTTATTTTCTGGGCAATAGGCTTTACAATAGGTTCAGCAGGATATCTAATGGTGCCAAATGCAGTGTCGTGGCTAGGCAGTGTACTCCCCGAAATTGTTGTGAACCAAGCCATACTGGGATCTATTTTAGCAGGTATAGTCGGCTCAGCAGTAAGCACATTTACTGTTGTGACATGGGCAAGTAGAGCTCCATAATTTTTTATTGTTGTTTTTATAACTTGCCTAATTTGCCAACACAATATATTTTTCCTAATAAATAACACTACATGTGTCATGTATGATAGACATAGTTGTCTTGGCTATTTGTCACTCGACCTTTTCAATAATTCCAAAAAATAAGAAACTGATTTGGCATACGATGTTGGTTTCATGCTAACTTCTGTTTCTTCAGGCGGCATTGCAGGATTCTTGATCGGATATGCACTAAAAAAAGGAATAAAGATCATACTTGGTATAACTGGCCTCTTTTTAGGGAGTCTGGCATACCTAAACTATAAGGGACTAGTGAGCGTTGACTGGGAGAGGATTGCATCTGTGTCAAACCAGGCTATTACAGAATTTTCTTTAGACAGCGCAAGCTATGCCTCCTCTATAATGGATAGCCAAGTAGTGCCAACAATGATGAACTTTGGAGTTCCACTGACTGGCAGTTTCGCTGCAGGCTTTATCTTGGGCTGTCTCAGAGGCTAGTAAGCAGATATTGCGATCGTTCGAGCTAAGATTAGGAACGAACCCTTCAAGCTATTTTTCTATAGCGCTAGAATCTGCATTCATTCCACTTTCTGCAGAGTCTTGTAGACATTGCTACCTTCTTCCTATTTTGCTGTCAATCTCGTTCTTTCCAACAACATTATTTGCAGATATACAACTAGATCTGATGATGGTGAGAAAAGGGAATGGAATGCTCTGTTTACATTATTATCCTGATAATAGACATTTTGAATGAAGCTAGCTCTATGAGATCTCCAATTATTATTGTTGTTGCGGCCC
>CAYWRR010000014.1:0-21059 GCA_964460425.1 uncultured Nitrososphaera sp. | reverse complement strand
CTTGAAGTCATTAGGCTGGCTTCTGAGTGCTTTGTAGCTTCATGATAGTCTAATGCATATCTGATTTCTTCGTTCACAGCCATAAACTTAATCATAAAACAAGATAAAGATCGCCTTTTCCATAGAATGATCATCTATATAATTTTTATATTGTCTGCATGTTTCAGCTTCGTTTCATAAGGACCTCTAAAAGGATGTCCTCTCCCAGCATAAAGCGATGATTTTTGTGGTATCAACCTATGAGTGATATAGCTATGTCCTAAAATATTTCCGAAACTCGGTAGAACTCACCCATTGGTATGAGTGTGTCTCTTTGATAGTAGAAAAAACCTATAGAAATACCCTTCAGAAACAACAAATCTAGCTGGCGTAGAAATAGATATAGAGGAACAGAGCCGGCCTGTCAAAGCTGCTTACACACACGCTATATCTTCCTCTAAGATAGACAGATAATGTTGTTGTATGTAGGAGCCGCAGCCCTATCCTCTCGTCGCTGCGACCAGAAAACTGGAAGTCGCCAAACTTCTGACGCAGAGCTGGCCTGTTCCTCATTGTTCGTTTACTTCATTGCTTAGGCTACTATAACAGCAACTCTTGCTTCTTCTCTCCGTTGTCCACTCCTCTTTCTTCCTGCTCCCATGCATGCTCCAAGCATACTACAAGAAGCCTAGAAGAATCCTACAAGAATACATCAACTGAAAACCTTCAAAAATTAAAATATCATCATCCTACTAGGACGCGGCTTGATAAAGCTCTGTGGATGAGGTGTCTTTCAATCCAACGATGATATATCCATCCATCATGTTCTTTTCAATCCTCGAATTATATCTCCAATATACTTGATTGTTTCTGCCATTCCATCAAAAATCTTCTCCCTTCTGACAGCTGCTATATTCAAGCTTAGACTTCTAAATCTGTGTCTAGTTATCATGTTCCTTATCTTCTCAATGCATTCATCTGGTGTCCCAGCGACAGCAAATTTATCAACAATTTCTTCATCTACCAGGTCGTCTATCTCTTTGGGATACTGTACGTTTGGTGAGAAGTACCAGCCTTTGATTCTTCTTACCCCATCGATGATTTTCTGGAGTTTCGCCTCTTCTATTAAGAGATCAGGGGGCCTTAGGAGCGCCAAATAATACGCCGCATACAGCTTGACACTTTGTCTAGCTAGCTTGCCGTCATTTGAAGCACATATGGTTAAGCGCGGAGCTACCTCTATACTGTCGATATTTCTTCTGGCACTGGTTGCGCCTTCTGAAATCCAGCGAAGATAATTCATGAGCTGTTGGTCAGAAATATATCTAGCTCCAATCACAACTATATCTGCCAATTCGCCAGCTAACCTTGCAATCCTTGGACTACGGGTTCCGATAAGAATGGGCACATTTCGCTGTGGAGGAAATTCTAGTCTTGAATCTTTGCCAGACAGTTGAAAAGCATTACCTTGGTAGTTAACAACTCTTCCAGCCAACAGTTCCCTAATAACATGGACAGCTTCTCTTATTGTTGTAGCCGGAGGAGATCGTATTACTCCAAGCTTTCCAATCCCTGCACCTACTCCTATCCCTAGAAAGGCTCTACCCTCTGATATTTCATCTAGTGTAGATGCCGCTGCAGCAATTACTACAGGATGTCTTGTATAAGGATTGGTTACAAGACTTCCTATTCTCATTCGCTTAGTGACAAGTGCACATAACGACTGTAATTCATAGGTATCTGGGTAAAAAATCACATCAGATATTCCGAGTCTGTCGACTCCTACTTCTTCTGCGAGCTGTGCTAGCTTCAACATCTCCTTAGTTTTAATGACAGGAGTTATCTCTGCCTCAACAATAGGGACCATGGATAAGATATCAGTGGTGTAACACCCTTAAGTGTTCTATTCAGTTCATCTATTAGAGGTAACAAACTTCTCGATCTGAGTACCCCGTTTCTGCCTCCGTTGTAAAGACCCGTCCGTTATATGCATGATCAATATCGACGGTCATGCCGCAACATCAAAAAATGAGCATGCTATTACTCAGGAGGTCCTATATTAGGGAAGGAGATGAAGGCGCTATAAGACCTGTCTGAATGGGAAGCAATAGTCAAAGTCCTGCTCTCGCTACGATCTCAAACTTCCCGGCTAGGCACTAGCAGCTACTTTGGATAAGAAACCTAATTTTTGTGCGAAGGCATGCATGAGCCTAATACATCGATAATTACAATAAACTACTATTAATATGACATTATAAAATGACCTTAGGTTATTTTTCATTGTGTGCCAGTTGATTTATCTAACTATTTTTTTACAGTTTTCTCTCTTAAATGCTCTACTTCAGTTAGAAAATAGTTTACAGGTTGAATTTTATAAATAGCTGGCCTGGAGTGATGGATGATGTATAGAAATGCAATCTAATCTTTTAGATTCTAGTAGTAGAGGACTGACATTTACAAAGAAGGCAAATGCTAACTTTACTAATGAGTTCAAAGAAAGAATAGTTGATATTTTCAAGTATTTTCCGGAGCTCCATAACGATGTTGTGCTAGTAGGGTGGATAGCCCCTCGTGGTTGGGCAAGAGGTAGTTGCTGTTGCTGGTGTTCCAATATTTCAACAAGTAAGCCACTAAAAATAAGTCTACAGCCAAATGAAAGGAACTTTACCATAGCACATGAATTTACACATCTGCTTCAAGCAAGAAGAAGGGAAGAACTTCAAATACCCACTGGTGAAAGAGCTTGCGATATTTGGGCGCTAACTCGACTGCCCTTGGAATTGATTGATGACTATCCCAGTTACGTAGGCAACCATTTAATGCGAAAGCGCTGGGATACTGTCAAGAAGAAAGTTAGAGAGCTTGCGTTTAATGCTATTGAGGTTAGAAAGACCAAAAGGCAATACATAGTATGGTTTGAAGATGAAGTAAAAAAGTGAGAAAATAGCTCTAAAAAAGAATAGATACGGCCTGACTATATGCATATATTCTTTATCAAATCAAGCAACCAAACACAAGGCCAACAAGAGATAGAAAATGCCTCTGTACCTGGGACTTTAAAGGTTTCGTGGAAGAGAAAGGAATAAGCAAGTTCTGGCCATGATTTTTGAGCCAAATCTCATCAAGATCTGAAATCTGGACCACGATTATCCACGGAGTTTAAGTAAATAGTCGGAAGCTGCTATGTGTGTTCGTTTGAGAGAGGAAGAAGCTTCTTAAATGCTGGAACTAAGATGATGGCGAAGAATATGTTACTATAACGGTATCTCTCATGCCTTACTCTGCATGAATTGTGCGCAGATAGTTAAAGACTCCCTCCTTATTAAAACGATACTACCATGATGCATTTGGTTCAATAAAGCCGCCGTCTATTGACATTGTTTCTGCCGTTTCTAGGTTGCTATCATTACTATCAGTCGAGTTCTCAGAAATCATGCCGGTGGTGTTCCTAGCATTAGATGCTGTCATTTGGTTGAAAGCATTCACAACATTATGGAGGACGAGTAGGAGGAGGGGGCAGATTTGAAGTGTTAATCCACCCAATTTCAGAACCAGAGTCTATCAGTACTACTTTTGGTACAAACAAACATATTCAAATCTGCATGTACAACATTGGATTTTGCAATATCAGTTATAACTCGATCAGCTTGCTGTACAACTCGCGTTACTCGGCCTTTACCTGCATTAACCAAGATATTCCAGATTTTTTGATGTGACTCGACTTTCTTGCTTTCAATATCTATGTGATTCTTTAGCTCAGAATGAAGGTTGCCCTCAATCAGCTCCCAGTTAGCTGTAATTATTACCTGACCTGCTGAACTATGTAGGAGTTCACCACTTTGCCTGTTCATCGTAACCAGGGCTGAACCGCAGCAATAGTCACAGTAGCTTACTTTGCCTTGGATTCATCAAGTATCTGCTTTACCCTTGCATTGAGTTGAGCAACATATCTATGCCACATTTTGCAGCATAGTTGACTGTGTGATGGATGTATTATCCTCAAGTGTAGGTTCTTTTATTATCACTTTCATATCACTTGCTATCGAGAAATCTGTAAGGAAACTAAATTCCAGTGCCCTTTGCTCTGGAAGGATTCCTGAGCCAATAGCACCAATCGCTAGGAATGCGCCAGTTATGACAAATAATGGAAGAAAAACTCTAAAAGTTCTATTGCAATATCTAACATCATCATTTATGTGACCTTTAAGCATATATAATTACCTAGGTTATGCGATCCTTCTCATTAATTGATGGCTACAGTTTCGGATCAAAGAGGCTTGAAGAAACACCATCTTTGCGAAAGGATGGTGGCGCGTACTAGAAGGTAGTCTATCCGGTAGGTTGCCGGATGAGTTCTTAGCAAGAATGTGATATCGTAGCCTGGGTCTTCTATAGTTAGTGTATACGTCTGCAAAGATTGGGTTATTTCCTTTAACAGTCCATTGATTGATATCGCCTTTTTTTACTACAGTTTTATCCCCTTTCATAGATGGAAATACTTTGTTGGACTCGTCTGGTTGGATCTTCAAAGCAGAAAGAAAACATATCGCAATTGTAGGGTCCCGCCTTTTTATTTCTCTGTAGAGTTGAAATCTAGTGATAGCTGGCATCCTGATGTCTAGGATTGCAATGTTATAGATGTTTGGTTTGAATGACTCCAGTGCTTCTTGCGGAGAGGTGTCAGCATCGACTAGCAAGCCTTTGAGCTTAAGGCCTCGCCTCAAAACCTCAACTATGTAGGCGTCATCATCAACCAAAAGCATATCCTGTGGTTGTTATATTCCTCTTCATTACGGTAGGATGAGATTTTCACATGCAAGTGACATAAATACTATCGAAGTATTATCAATCGTTGACAACATTTCCCGAACTGTACAACAAAATAATAATAATATATGAAATTTTGTCATTATTACCATTGACATAGTCTCGATTTTATTGAGGACTGTTTAAAGTTAATTTAACTTTTTTAGTGGTGGGTCTCTATTTTCCCGGATATCCTTTCTGCATTTGCTCAATTATGTCCCGCACTTTTTCTAGCTCTATCTTTTGCAGTATTGCATCATGCTTCTTTTCCAGTCTCTGCTCTCTTTGGATTGTGGTGAGCCTACATATGGTAGAAAAGACAGCCCTACAACCTGCTACATCACCTGTAAACATTCAGCTGTCTTATCTGCCAAGGAAGGAATAAGCGAATACGTAGCAAGAGCCGGCGGCAAGGCTTTAGGCGGAGTTGTAGACAACGCCAAACAAGGCGGTATTGACGGTTTTTCGCTTCCATGCCAGAAGAAAAGGGAAATAAGGAAGGTGCAAGTAGGGGGGGACAATGCCGAGATTCTATGAGTATGCACTAATCAAATCCCGACTTTTTATTTCTTTTTTAATCGGAAGAGCTATTTCCAGACATTTTGGCCCTTGCTAATTAAAATTTCATACATGTTTCAATCCTTGTATTTTTCACTCTTTTCAAAATCCGAGATTTGTATTAGCTCTCAGGATAAATTTTTTATATATATGTGTGTAGAAAAGGCAAATTTCTAGACATCTGAGCGAGCGCACCCTCTTCTGCTACCTTCTTATGCATTGTTGCAAACATGTATTGGATGAAGCACATATGAAAGCCTCAGATTTGATGTCTGTCGATATCATAGCTGCGACAGAAAATGTAAGTGCAATAGAAGTTGCCACTAGAATAGTTCTAGGCGCAATAAATGGCATGCCGGTAATCAGTAAAGATGACGGCAAATTGCTAGGGGTAGTTACGACAATCGATATCCTGCGTGCCATAAGAAGTGGCGGAGATTTGACTACTATAATTGCTAGAGAGATAATGTCTCCTGGACCATTTTCAGTCAGGGAGGATACAGATGTAAAAGAAATAATTGATCTAATGGATAAAAATGGCATAATTATGCTTCCTGTAGTTGAAAATGATGGCAGGCTAATAGGTGTATGCTCACGATCAGATGTCCTAAAAGAAATTCTAAACGAAAGATTTGTCACTATAGGAATGACAAGAACAGTAACCAGAACTGTAGGAGAAGGTGCATAGATGTTTTGTGCTGGCTAGTAGGGTAGACACGACATAGCTCATAGTGGCTACATCGCACCAGCACAGCAACTTTTGCAGCAATTGTATCGCTTATTAGAAATTTTCTCTACTGTGGCCTCTTACTAACATATCTCGCAGCCAAGTTCATGTCTTTCCCTACTGGTTGTCCGGGACGATTAAGGAAGAAATAGAACAAATTATCGGCTTGCAAGCTGCGCTAGCAGCTCAAGTTTGCCTGGTTCTTCGAATAAATGGGTTGCGTCAGAGACAATGACAAGTTCTTTTTCGCCTTTTTGTGCAGACACATGTTGTAATTTATCAAATGCTTCTTGATTCATTTGTATTATAGGCGTATCATATTCACCTACAATGAGAAGAGTTGGTGCTTTGACCTAACCCAAGTATGGTTCTGCTAAATCTAGTCTCCTACATCTACGGCAAACTACTGCTTTGATTATATCTAACCTCTTAGTTGCAGCAGACAGTGCAGCTGCTGTTCCTGTGCTTGCTCCAAAGTATGGTATATTCAGCTTATTACTAGGTGGCCGATTCTGAACCAGCCAGTATATTAGAGCTACTAGCCTACTAATTAGCAATCCTATGTCAAATCTTAGATGGCATGTCCGCTCATCAATTACCTCTGTCCTGTTCTGTAAGTCAAAAAGCAAGGTACCAAGACCAGTATCCTACAATACTTTGGCGACATATCTATTTCTCTGACTGTGTCTCCTCCTTCTACTTCCATTGGCAAATAGGACTATTTCTAGCAATCCCACTACAAAAGTTAGTCCACTGAAAGCTATACAGAACCCAGGGATTTGAATAAACTACTGCTCTTTTCTATTCTTGTTTGCCATTTCATTTTACCTCTCTTTATTGCAGGTGAGCTTATATGCCGCTCTAGTAGAAAAAACCTTCTAACCTAACTCCGACGATAGGATGGTTGCCATACTGCAGCAGTTATAACTGATATTTATCAATTGCTTGCTAGACCCCTAGTTGCATGCCATGCAACTATAAACACTAGTCAAAGTATAAAGCATTGATCCTTTCCTTTCATCTATTATCTAGCTGGCTTTCCAAACCAGCTGAATCGTGAAGATAATGAATAGCGCCCATCATGCTCGTCTTGTTTTCCGTGTAAATCGGATGTAACTATTCTAGTTGGGTTTTGGAGTATTTGAGCCTGAATATTATCTGGTAGCAAAGTGGAACATTACTTACATTTACGGATGATCCGTATACCTTAAGTACTCTTCATGCAAAGATACATTGCAAGAACAAGGAGTGAATCAAATAGAAATGCAAAATGGGCCAGAAAAAAGATCAGATAGAGCAAGGTTGGCCGCAACAAAATGGCTGCCAATGAGTGCAGTAGGTGCTGCTGTTCCCTTTGTTATTGGAGTCATAATGCAACTACCAGTAGAACAAGTCCTTGTAGCGGCAGCACTAACAAGTACCTTAGTGTTCAGCGGTCTGTGGATGCAGTCGTATGGAAGGGAAAGGCAATACAGGTCTACATCCTAACATATACTTTTTTTCTGTCAGATTTGACATTTATCATTATGATCGAAGGTAGCATAAGCAACACACAGTTGAATTTGGTTCCCCCTAGGTGTCGTTAGCTTTTGAGACCATGAATGATTCTATTTTGCTTCAGACATATGTTGCTAGCATGAATGTTATTTGGTCAATGTTTCAATCACCAAACGTTTCAGTTGAGTCAAGTCTTGAAAATAATGTACTATAGATATTGCATCAGGTTCTAAAAGTTCTTTGCTATCTTCAGTCGTCAATCAGATATCTAGCATCTCTACAATAACCAGCTTCATCTGGTCTATGCATTGCAACTCCTTGGAAATCACTACGAAAATTGTGTTCAATCATCTTTCTGTATGCCCTATGACGAGCTGTATTTGCTCCCCCCAACAATCTGAAATAATAATCCTTGTGTATTAGCACATGATTTGCATGCATCTAGTAAATAATCAAGATGCTTAGAAGGGTCCTTGGCAGGACGGAGTACTCCAAATTTTATGTAGCAGGCTCGCTCCCTGCTTCAGTTCTAGGTCTGCACTGACAAATTGCCAAGCCTATTAGAATAGAAGCATGTCATCGCTGTCGTCATCAGCAACATCATGAAGATCATAGCTTTTGCTGTAAATTAATATGGTGTCTCCAAGTCGCTGCTTTTCAACAGAATAGATCTCTTTTCTAAGATCTAATCCCATGTAAAGCTCATCAGTGAGATCTCTACATGCTTCAATAGTGTCATGTCAATTCAGAGAAATGAAGTTAATTCAGTATGTCGAGTCCACCTAATAATGTCCATAGAAGGTGCGTGTATTGAGTGTAGCAATAAAGGCTTTGACATTATTGCAGTTAGAAATAGTGGCCAAAAGCCAGATTTCTCGTATAAATATACATTATTAGCGCTTTGAGCAATTATAAACAAACCAGCATGTCTGATTTGCCATTTGGGAAAAATACTCATTGTTTCTTCTAGCAAGTGCTTGTCACACCCTTATCCCATAATTCTAGAATAACTGAAGGGGACCAAACACTCCGACACTACCCCAATACAATACAAAAATAGAACTACACTCTTACCATCAATTTCTGCACCTAATGCTGCTTATGGGTCAGCATGATAACAGATCTGAACATAATCAGCACCCACTATTTACGATATAGGCTCTGGCAACCTAAGAAAAGTTCCAAAAGCAAGCTTCATTATTTTATTTGCTTCTTCTATATCCTTTTCATTCATCTGGCAAACAACTATTGATTAGAAGTCATAATGCCCACATTATAGATAATACTGATCTTTCATTTTTTCGTGCTTTATACTTTGTAGCCAATGACTGGTTCAGCAGCTCTTGCTAGAGACCGCCTCTCATCTCTTTTGAACCCTGCTTTATTGAGCATGTTTGCAGTCTCCGCATATGAACAGTTTTTACCATCATACGTTTCTACAATCATATTAAGATCAATCAAGGCAGATATGCTGCAGATATTTCTTTTCATCATTAGCAGCTATACTCACTGATAACTGCCACACCTTCATTTGATAGACCATTGCTTATATTCCTCAAAAGGGCAATCCCTTATTCTTTATTATAATCATGCAGGATTCTTTTAATATCGCCTCAATGAAATTATGATCTGGCTGACTATGGATGGCCGAGTGAAAAAAGCACTGCTTGCCAAGATACAAGAAACAATATCACACGCTGATGAAATTTTGAAGATCCAACAGATGTTGTTATGCCATGTCCCTGTAACCAGCCTAGACGATTTTGCGTTTGGTATCGCCGTAGGGCGCATTTACAACTCCTTCCACTACCAGACTAGGCGGACGCTGAGGCGCAATGCCACTAAGGAGGAGTTTGAGGAATTTCTTGATATCTTAGCTAAAAGAGCTAACACAATTAGAAATGCACTAAAAGAGCAGTAGTAGTAATAGCGCTCCCCTAGTGCTCAAATTTTGATAGCTAAAAGAGTGTACAAACAAGATGTGTGGGAGAATTAGATAGGGAGAAAGTGAAAGTCAATTCTATGAATATTGCACAAGAGCATTTTAATCCTACAAAGAATGTCAGGTTGCATATTTGCTTTTGGCTAAGATAACCTAAAGATTATAACTACAAAGTCTATGATACAGCTCGCAGAGATGGATATAACGTCAGGCAAAGCCTACTACAATCTGTCAGTTCCGTCGCTGGTTGAGGTCATAATTAAAAGAAAAGAAGGCAAGCTTTCCTCGACTGGTGCTCTTTCCGTCAAAACCGGTAAGTTTACCGGCAGGTCACCAGACGACAGGTATATAGTTGATGATGAAGAAACACACAATACCATCGACTGGGGCAAGGTCAACCTCCCAATTTCTGAGGACAATTTCGAAAAGATATTTCGTATAATGAAGAAATACGTGGAGGATAAGGAATTGTTTATCTTTGATGGCTTTGTGGGGGCAGATCCGGAGTACAGGCTGCCCATAAGGATCATCAACAACAGGGCTTGGCATAGTCTCTTTGCACGGCAGCTATTCATTAGGCCCAAGCCAGAGGAGCTAAATATGCACACACCTGAGTTCACTTTACTCTCATGTGACGACTTTGCAGCTAAGCCGGAAGAAATGGGCACGAGAACCGAGACCTTTATCATTATAAACTTTAGGAAAAAGTTGGTCCTGATTGGATCGACTTCGTATGCTGGTGAGATCAAGAAGGCTATGTTTTCCATTATGAACTTTATCTTGCCAATGAAAGGTGTATTTCCGATGCACTGCTCTGCTAATGTGGGAAAGAGAGGTGATACTGCTTTATTCTTCGGGCTGTCTGGCACTGGGAAGACTACACTTTCGGTTGATTCACATCGTAGGCTAGTAGGCGATGACGAGCATGGATGGTCCGACGATGGCATTTTTAACTTTGAAGGAGGCAGTTATGCCAAATGCATCAACCTAGATAAGGATAGGGAGCCACAGATCTGGAGCGCAATCCGTTTTGGCTCTGTAATGGAAAATGTTGTAATGCATGATGGCACAAGGGAACCAGATTTTGACAATGGAAGTCTTACCGAAAATACACGCGTTGCGTATCCTATTGACTATATCAATGGAGCAGTTATACCAGGCATTGCAGGCCACCCAAAAGTAATTGTATTCCTTACCGCAGATGCTTTCGGAGTCATGCCTCCAGTAGCCAAGCTGACAAAGCAAGGCGCAATGTATCACTTCATGTCTGGTTATACGAGTAAGCTGGCTGGAACTGAACGTGGCATCACTGAGCCGAAGGAGACATTTTCACACTGCTTTGGAGCTCCATTCATGCCCCTCCACACATCCAAGTATGCCCAGATGCTTGGCAAAAGAATAACAGAGCACGGAACAAGAGTATACCTTATCAATACAGGATGGACAGGTGGGCCATATGGCATAGGCAAGAGAATGAACCTGACATACACAAGGGCGATGGTCACTGCAGCTATCAAAGGTAGGATTGAGGAAGTGACTACTAAGCATCATGAAATATTCAACCTTGACATGCCCACATCGTGTCCTGGCGTGCCTGATGAAGTGCTCAACCCACGCAACACTTGGTCTGACAAGGAAAAGTACGATGCGGCAGCAAGACGACTTGCGGCGCTCTTTGTCAAGAACTTTAAAAAGTTCGGCAGCATGCCAAGAGAGATAGCGAAAGCAGGCCCAACAATTTAGAAAAAAGGTATGGTAGCCCGGAGCAGATTCGAACTGCTGTCTCCAGGTTTCTTTTCTCTATCTTTGTGAGATCCAGAGCCTGGAATCCCTAGCCCTCAACCTTGGAGATTGGCCACTAGATTCGGCACCCAATTTTTGTCGGGTTCGACCGGGCTTACACGGGCTACATCAAGTCGGCTGTTTGATCGGATATTTTAATGCTTAGTATAGATTTCCCTAGTGACAAGACCGTATTCAAGCTGTGCCTTTTTCCTCATGTAGGGTATGAGACGGTAGTGTATAGAGTACATATTCTTGCTCCTAACAATGATGCCCTTTACCAGCAATGACACAAACCCTCCAGCTACTTTTGAAGGCGAGACGCCGGTCTTCTTGCAAAATGAGTCTCTTTTTGCATGGTATTCCTTTAAGGTAAAGTAGGATCTGTTCATCTCTAAGACAAGAGGCCAAACAACATTTTCCCAGACCATCCTGCGGTTCTCAGTAGAAGATGCATGCTTACCCTTCATTCTGACAACCGCCTGCTTCTGCTCCTCCTCTTTCATAGGATGTGGCTGCTGATGGCTGAGCAATTTGAGAGTACGTTTAAACTCCCGGTTTTATAACCTTATAACATAGTGGAGCATGACAACAATCTAGTCAAGGATGCACTTGACCTCCTTGCGAGAAAATGGAAAATAGATCCAAAGTTATATGATTTTCAGACGGGAAAATATAAGGAAGTAGTATCTGACACATCAGTTAATATCGGAGGCACCACTTTCCATATACCAACCTTGTCAAATGATGGCCTCTACATATTGTGGAAGTGCCTGTGGCCTGACTGCCACAACTGCTGCGAGCGGCAGGGTAGACTACCCTTGACAAAGGATGACATCGGCAGAATAGCAAAAAAGATAGGCTATAACTCTAAGGCCGAATTTATTAGGAACGAGACAAGGATCTCTAGCTGGCAAGAGCAGGAAGCATTTGGAAATATCATAACAACATTGAGTATGCTCTCGCTCAAAAGGAAAAAGGACGAGAAGCCTGCGGAGGATGGGACACCGCTTCGCTGCAGGTTCCTAGACGATGAGGGCTATTGCGGCATTCATCCTGACAAGCCTGGTGTCTGCTGGCTCTACCCATTCGCATCTTGGATTGAAGCTGATGGAAGGGGGCAGCCTGCAGTACACGCCACCTTTCAGTTTACAGGAGACTGTCCCGGCTTCTACCTTGACCGATCTATAGATAGCATGATGCCGGTACTAAAGGAATATTCTACTAAAATTTATAACTACAATATGGCGGTAAGCAGAACTACCCGCGACAGCTATGGCTTTGTAAATTTCATAGATTTGCGTAAGAGCTAGATAGCTCTTGCGCGCAGAACTCGATATATATTTAATAGAGAGGGCCGGCTGATCGGCATTACTGTTAAAAATTGCAATTGACGCACGCTCATATTCTGTAAAGACTATTCCCTACAGGCTGAGGAGATATATAGTACCGAATACTTCGTCGTCATCTGCCCATATAGTAGAATTATTGCCCTATCCTTACTTCAAAATGGCCAAAAAGGTATGGTCACTTCTGGAGGGCCTGCTGAAAGTTTCTTTTTACTTCATCCCAGTTGACCACATTCCACCAAGCCGCCACATAGTCTCCCCGTCGGTTTTGGTACTTGAGATAGTAGGCATGTTCCCATACGTCAAGACCCAAAAGTGGGACAACTTTTTCTGTCTTCCATTTTGTCCAAGGGCTTGTCTGGTTGGACATAGTTATGAACTGGACGCCATTTGTATTCTCGTTGTATACGAGCCACCCCCAACCGCTTCCCTGTATTAAAACAGTGTCCTTTGAGAATTTGTCTTTAAAGTTGTTGAAGCTGCCAAATGTCTTATTGATTGCATCTGAGAGTTCAGCATCTGGCTCTCCACCGCCGCCATTTTTCATACTGTTCCAGAACAGCGTGTGGTTGTTATATCCTCCGCCGTGGAAGTTTACAGCACTCCTTGCGTTCTCAGGTATCGAATCAATGTTCTTTAAAATTTCAACAACATCATTCTTGTTCTGCCATTCCTGACCGAGATTGCTAAGCGCTTTGTTCAGACCATCGGTGTAGGCTTGGTGATGCTTCGTGTGATGAATTTCCATGGTTCTTGCATCAATGTGTGGCTCTAGCGAGTCGTACGAATAAGGTAATGAAGGAAGAGTAAAGTTAGCCATATCTGAGAGAGGTGTGCAGGAGCATATATATTGTTTTTTTTTGCAAAAACCTACTGCTATCCGCTTGGCTGCGGTATAACAGTTGATAACGAGATAGCGTGATCATCTATCATTGCGCTAACGCTCCCAGTTATGCTCTTGATTGCTATCTGCAAATTGGCAAGCTCTTGAGCTGACAAATCATACTTTCCAGCCAGAATGTCTTTGATCTTTATTTCTGGATCGGATATTTCATTCAGACTAGATGGTACAGTGATATCCAGAGTTTTGTTGATCATTTCTGACGGTATCTTGCCGCTTGTATCGTTTACTATTGCAAACATGATATTGTCTACAAACACTTCATGGGGAAGCTCGTCAAGTGCATTAGCGGTATAAAATGCCTGTACTTCAAACAAGTTGTTCACATCTCCGAAATTGCGACCAAAGATCTGATTTCCATCCGACAGAGATCCCAAAAGTCCAGGCTCAAGAGGCACATTAATTATGACAAATCCTTCGACAAACCTCTGATCATTCCCAATTATATTCCGTAGATCTTTGCATACTATGTTGGTAGAGCCCTGCGGCTCGAGCACGATTATTATGGAATTTGTATTTCTGCTATTATTTGCTGTTACGCTCCATTGAACTTGTGCTGCGAAGTTTTGCTTATTCAATATTCCTATGTCTGTGTCATAGTGACCTGGTCTTAATGGTCCTTCATCTCCTGAAATTGTTCCGCATTCAAATTTTATATAGTAAGTAAGGTTTCTTATCCGAGAGGTTTGATTCTGCACCTCTTGTTGTTGTTGTTCCTGTTCGCCCTCTTGCCATACGATATTGTTGAACGTAGCAACACTATTTCTGCTCTGATTTGTTATCTCAACTGTCTTGGGAACCTTGTCCGTCTGGTATTCTGAAGAAGGTTCAATCTGCGATACCGCATATCTACCGTCAGGTAACCCTGAAATTTCTACAATGCCTGCTGCATTATTTTCGTCTGCACCGCTGCCGTCCTGAATTGTATAATTGGCTGAATTGCCAAAGGGATCTGGTGAAATTATATATCTAGATTGATTAGTAAGCGAGCTGTCGGAAACAGAAATTATTGTAAGTTTTCCTGCATCAGGGCTATCTGCAGCAAAAATTGTCAAGATATTCTGACTTTGCAGTACCACAAAAACTGCAGATATAATCACTACTGCAGCCACTATTGATGCTATAACAACAGCCTTGTGTCCTAACACTTGTTTATTAGCTATGTCCTATGCGATAATTAAATCATTAGAGGTTGCTTAAGTAGCCTCTTTCTTCTTAAGAATTAAATATGACAGCATTAAGTTATTCATATGCGGTCTGTCAAACAAAGGGTTTCATATTTTTTTGTATATGCTGCGGCTTTCGTAGCAATATCAATAATTGCAGTTACCTTCCCTAATCAGAAGGTTTTGGGAGACGGCCTAACTACAGAGACGTTCAGTGCATCTCTTGGCGATAGGAACGCAGAGATGTTGGTACAGGTGAACCCACCTATCTTGACTGATGAAACCCAAGATGAAGCATATATACTCTTTAGGCTATATGATGCAAACACCAACCAGACGATCCCGTATACGACGTTTTTTGTTGGTGTAGAAAAAGGAATTGGAGAGGGTGCCGAGACTATAATGCCTCCCACTCTCTTTCATACAGAAAGCGGCCTGCTCAGGCTTAAGGTACAGCCTGCTGAAGGTGATCTGCAGATCTTTGGTACGCAGGAGCAATTCCTGAACGCCTGGGTTGCAGACCCAGGCGGAACGGTGAACATTCAAGGCCCTCTATTCCTGGAAGGTGGACTGTATCATCTTACGGTAGACATATTTGGTGTTGATAATATACGCAACATATTTCCGCCAGGGAGTACTCCCCAGTTTGATTCGTGGTTAAGTGTGGGGGATGTTTTTACTCAAAATATCGATTATCAGGGTCAGCCTTACAACACTACTATAATATCGTATTACGACAGAGTAGGTAACTTTAGCTTTGATGGCAGCGACCAGCGATTCGTGTGGACAATGCCATTTGATTGGAACGTCTCAAGAATTGAAGACACAAACATCTTTGTACATGAGGAAGTGAAAATTCCAAAATCTCTTGCAGGAATTGGAGATGCTACTTCATTTTCTGCTACCGTAAATGGCAATCCCATATCCGGAAGAATGATTGCAGTCGATCCATATTCTTCGCAGCAGGATCTTACTCTTCACTACTTGATCAACAAAAACGACATTATCGGTATGGCCAGCGAGATCCCTGAAGGTGACTCTGATATGACATTTACTCTTGCACCATCTACTGGCCAAGAAGCTCAGACAACAGGGGAAATACTTACAGATACAGGAAATATCAATGTAGTACTTGAGTGGGCTCCAGACCAGCTCAATGCAGATACAGAATCAACACTGACTCTGAGCTTCTATGATGGGTTCTCTGGAGAAGGAATAGCAGATGACGTAAACTACAACCTGCGTGTTTTAGATAACAATGGCAGTCAAGTCTATAGCCAGACAGGGCTCGTTGCGGAGGGCGGAACTGGCACGCAGACTATTGATTTTCCGGCAAATAAGAATTACCGTATGGAGGTTGAAGTCACAGGCATTGCAAGAGATGGACAGTCTATAGACCAGACAAGAAACGGCATTGCAAGAGGTACTGTAGTTGTGCCAGAGTTTCCGTCTGGCTCACTTGCTACAGCAGCTGCAGTTACAGGCATCAGTGGTGCAATAATAATCCTACTGCGGAGATTTGTAAAAATAGGACCAGGCTTGGGCCTTTAATGAAGATCTTTTATGACAATCTCTCGGAGAAACTGTTTAGAGAAATGCCTGATACCTTCGTTGCTACTAACAAGGTGATGCTCAATATAGAGCGGTTTGAAGCAGGACAGAGCTACGTCATAGCCAAAGTGGAGAATAGATATGGCGACATCGTCAAGATAAACATTCAAGGTGGGACCCAGGGCATAGAGTTACAGGAGACTCTCTTCAATGTCAAGGGCAGATCGCCAAAGTTTGCATACGTTATGACTATCATAAAAGATACAGACAAAGTGCTTGTACGTAAGCTGCCTGTGATTGGTGTAAAAGACTGGCTTTTAATATACGAAGATGATCTCTTTTTGCTAGCCATAAAGGATGGCTATGATGAGTTGGACATCAGAGTCACTGACTAAAAAGAATAATTGTCTGGCGAAGCGCAGAGTTTCTCACCTTCTGCACTCCAACCAGAACGTTTGTTCCCCATCGGTTTGGTCGATGTAAAAATAGTATAACAAATTAAGAATTTAAATGTGATGATTACCGTGATCATTCAACTCAGAGGTTTTGACCAACTATTGATAGGATTTGGGCGGGCCTATTAGCATCAAATATAATCAGAGTAACAAGCTTATCTATAATTGCTGTCTGTAGGATTGCCACAAGCACATCACTAGCAGCACCATCTTGCCAAACTCTTGTTCGGAAGTCCATCTACAAGTTCTATGTGCTCCAGTTCAAGCCTGATCTGAATGACAGGCCTGGTACGCAATATACAGGCTAAATACTGCATGTATGAGTATCTTCCACGTATATAGCTGTTCATCCTAGGCATGTTCAAAGCTGGATTTTTCAACATACATAGTAGGGTGCTGCTACGTTTCTAGTATCCACTCCTTCAAATTTTTTACTATAAAATATATCTATTGTGTCCTCATGCGAACAAAGTATGCATTTCTCAACGATCACCAAATAGTCTATGCTAGATATAGACAAATGAGATGAGCGAGCTATAGTCCACCTAACATATGTTTAAGGTATGTCTAAGGCAGAGATAGAAGAAGCTCCAATTCAAATTCGGCGGCATCCATCATGAGTACTAGCAGGTGCTTTGACAATGCCGGCTATCAAACCAATATCAGAGAGAAACTTACGCAAATACATTCTCATAGAATTTTTGCTCAAATAATTTAATATGTATAGATCAAATAATGTTTCCAGAAATACCTTTAAATGACTATCAGCATTAGTGCAATCCAGTAATGCCAGCTGTAGGTATTGATGATCTTGCTATCTATATACCTAGACTTTACATCGATTACAAGGATTTTGCTGAAGCAAGAGGTATGGATCCACAAAAACTCGAGTATGGTATAGGAATTAAGAAGATGGCCATCGCTGACACTAACCAGGATTCTGCTTGCATGGCTGCAAACGCCTGCGTGAAGTTGATGCAGAGGAATCGCCTTCATCCAGAGGACATTGGAAGGCTTTATATAGCAACTGAATCATCGCTGGACGAATCAAAGGCAATGAACTCTTTTGTTATTGGAATGTTAGAACAGATATACGGCGAAGGCTCGTTTGAACATGCTGGCGGTATTGAATGTAAATTTGCCTGCGTAAGTGGATCTTATGCACTATACGACAATGCAAACTGGATAAGGGCTGACGAAAACAATGGCAAGGCTGCAATAGTCGTCGTAAGCGACATAGCAAAGTATGATATTGGTTCTACCGGAGAATATACTCAAGGTGCAGGCGCAGTTGCTCTGTTGGTAAAAGAGAATCCGAGGCTTTTGGCGTTTGATCCCAAAGTTCCTTCGACAACGATCAAGAATGAATACGACTTTTATCGTCCGTTTGGTAAAGAGACTCCCCTTGTGAATGGTAGCTATTCAAATTTGTTATACCTGATATCGGTTAGGAAGGCATTTGATGCCTACAAGGAAAAGGCTATTAAGACGGGACTTATCAAGCTCGAGGACGGCGAATCGATAACTGATCATATCGATTTTTTCGCAGTCCATCTTCCATACAGAAGGATGGGCGAGAAGGCACTTGCCTATCTGCTGAGACATGAGTGGCGACATCTCCCAAGGTGGAATTATATTATCAAAGAGGTCGGGATGTCAGAGCCCCAGCCAAAGGATCCTCGTGGAACAATCGAGTCAATTCTTGCTGATACTGCCTTCATGAAGGCTGACGAGCAATTCAGGCGAGCTTTCATGCAGACATCATTTTACAACGAAGTATACGAGAAAAAGATGGCAAGCTCCCTTGAAGCATCTGCGATCATTGGCAATTTATATACTGCTTCCATGTATATGGGTCTGCGAAGTTTGCTAGAGTTTGAGTTTAAGAAAGGAATAGACCTTGAACAGAAGCGGATTGGATTTGGTTCTTACGGGAGCGGGAGTAGCGCAATGGTCTTCAGTGGAATGATACAGTCGCAATACAAGGAGATAGTTAGTAAGATGGACCTAGATGCAGAGATCAGCCCAAGACAAAAGCTCACAATGGAAGAGTACGAGAGGCTTCACAGGAACCAGCGCGACTTTAGTGACTCGATTATCCAAGCCCACAAAGAGTTTGTGCTCGTCAAGATAGGTGGCAATACTGCCGACAAAGCGGGGCTGAGAGAATACAACTATGTCAGCTAGCTATCTAGCTAACTACCTTGAACTCTATTCCTTTATGTTTTAGAAATTCTATCAAACGGTGAGCGTGTTTTTCATTTTCCAGCTCAAGACTTAGGTAAACACCAGCAGTCCCTGCAGGGATGTGAGCGCTCAGCCTGTCATGCTCCACTTCGACTATATTGACACTCAGCTCTGCGATGCCGTCTACTACGCTTTTAAGCGCACCAGGCTTGTCTGGCAGCAGAATAAAAATCTTAAGCAATCTGCCCATTTGCATCAGGCCCTTTGCCACGACTTGGCCCAAGAGGTACATGTCTACATTTCCTCCTGATAGGATGGTGACGACGCTGTCCTTCCTGCCTCCTGGATAGCTGCCATTTGATAGTAGGTAAGCAAGGCTGGCTGCCCCTGCCGGTTCGACCACCAATTTGGCGCGCTCCATCATGAGAAACATCGTCTTTACTATCGATGTGTCATCAATTAGGACGATATCTTCTATGTACTTGCTAAGTATTTCGTGTGTAAGTTCGCCTGGCTGTTTGACTGCTATGCCATCAGCTATGCTATAGCCAAGATTTGTACACTGAAGTGAGCCCTTAGCGAGCGATTCTTTCATGGCAGGGAATGCCTTTGACTCGACTCCTATTATCTTGACATCCGGCTTTCTCGACTTGACTGCTATAGCGACGCCAGCAGCAAGACCACCGCCGCCTACGGGCAGGTATATTCTGTCAACATCTGGGAGATCTTCTAGAAGCTCAAGGCCGATGGTGCCTTGACCTGCAATGATGTCGGGATCGTCAAAAGCATGAATTATAGTCCTGCCCTCTGCCTTGGCAATCTCCTGTGTCGCCTCCCATGCATCATCATAACTTGTACCACGCCGAATTACTTTGGCGCCATAAGACCTTGTAGCTGCAACTTTGGCTGGCGACGCGTTCTCAGGCATTACAATTGTGCATGGGATCTTTTTTATCATAGCAGCATATGCTACACCTTGGGCATGGTTGCCGGCGGACGCCGCAATTACTCCATAGCCTGCCTGCTTGTCAGAGAGCCGGCTGATCTTGACAAACGCGCCCCGGACTTTGAAAGAGCCTGTCACTTGCAGGCATTCCAGCTTGAGAAACAAGTTTGTCCCCGCAAGACCTGAGAAGGTTTTGGAAGTCTGAAGTGGTGTCTTTCTAACAGTACCTGTCAGCAGCTTTTGCGCGTTTACAATGTCCTCGATGGTTGGTATACGCCTTTTTCTTGGCGGATCCCATATGCTGTCGTCATTCATTTATTTATGTAATGCTTCAGCAGATGAGCCTTAATTATAATTTGTGGCGGCCCTATATTTGCGCCAGCATGGCAAGTAGTAGAGGAGTTATTATTGAACTAATTTTGGTAAAAATAATGAATGAAAAATTCTTTTGTTAACTGATCCGATATTCAAAAATGCTTATGATCATAGTCAAATAAGATAAAAAACTATGAATAAAACGATGATGTATATTTTAATGAATAAGACAATAATAATGCTAGCAACAGCTGCGGCTTTTGTTGCTGGATATGTTGCAACAGGGACATTGGCATATGCAGAAGATGCTGAAGTACAATCAGCAGGATTCTGGAAGGCTAATGCCAAAATGTGGGAGTCAGTAGCATGGGAGCCATCAGGTGAAAGTCTCGGTTACAGCTTTGAGTCTGTATTTGGTGTTGATGTAACTTTAGGCGAAGGCAATAATTTGTCACCCGACCCAACGCCGCTAAGCACTTAGTGCGAAAGGTGGACGAGTCAACGCCCTCGCTAGAGAATGTGTTGCAGCAAAACTAAATGTTGAGCATCCAGAAATTGACTATCCTGAGACTAACTCTGAGTTATTTGAAACCTGTCAAGCCGCCATTAACGCAGCTGACGTACAAGAAATTGAAGATACCAAGAATGAACCTAGTACCCTTAACAACCTAGGCAGCGGGATATACCAACACGGAAATCCAATAGAATAATAAACCCAAATTTTTTGTTTTGTGTTACTGGCTAGCTCTGTTAAGTTAAGGCAAGAACAATAGCTAGGGGAATCCTAGCATTTCATTATGGTATGGAACGCAATAGGACAGAAGACCCTGCCATCATCAGCTATGGAATGTACCCATATTTTAGTTCTAGAAGCTTCAGGTTAGAGGCGAGATGTCTG
>CAYWRR010000013.1:0-23043 GCA_964460425.1 uncultured Nitrososphaera sp. | reverse complement strand
GCTATCTTGTCACTATCGTGTCACTGCCCATGTAAAGCATCGTCAAGCATGGGGGGTATAATCAGGCATTCCCTTAGATTCTCTGCTTGCAATTTTGTTGGTTTGGTGTTCAGTGAGCTGAAGCTTATTAATAATCGATGGAGAGTGCAGCGATGGATTTTATGAAGGCTGTTGAGAATATCCAGCTTAAGAATGATAAGACGAGAGTGGCATCCGCTTACATTGTAGACTTCAGGAACTTGACCGAAGAGGAAGTTCTTCCGGCATTCAAGAAGTCTATGCCTCAATACACGAACAAAGAGAATATCCAAGCTGCTTTATCGGACTTGGACAGAGAATCTGAACATGATGCATGTCTCTTGTACCGTGTCTTCTTGAAGATACTCCTGGATCAGGATGGTTTCATGGCTGAGAAGAAGGATATTGAGTCGGAGATCATCGCCTACGAACAATCCATCATTGATAAAGCAAATGAGGAGCTATACAGGAGGACCTCTGAGAAGCGGAAGAACTACGAGCTGCTTAACTTTGTTCTGGAGACTGCGTGGGATCAGAATGGAGTAATATCGCATGATGAACGCAATCTCATAAACAAGCTCAAGAACAAGCTTCGCATTCCTGATAATGATTATAGAATCATGGAAGCAAAGTTGAATAAGTTCCCACGTCCAGGCAACGATATTCATAATAGGGGAGAGATAGACGAAATGCGCAAGAAGCTACAGGCGAAGGGGCTTGTCTTTCCAATTCGGGATTCTAGCGGCTTGGACTTTGATGTAATCCCTTCCAATATCGCAGCATCACTTCGTGAAGTTATGGGCATTGAACTCAAGGCCTACGGCTATTCCGAAATGCTGAATTATAAGGTTCTTAAGAATAAGAAGTACCTTATTGAAGCATTGCAGAAGCACGGCATGATTGTAGATGGGTCACCCAACATGGATGAGTTGAAGCAGCTGTGTATATCAGAGCTGAAACCTTCGTTCCTTCTTGGAGGTAGCACCCCAAGAGATGGGATTGACAATGAGTCGCTCAAGAAATGGTGTGCAGATCTGTCAATACAGGTCTCAGGGACAAAGAATGAAATCATCGCACGAATTATTGATTTCTACGACAACCTGCTCTCCCGAAATGATGCGCTTGAAGATTCAAGAGAGATATTCTACGAGCACTATGACAAACTCGCATCTCGCGATCATACATTCTTCCGTTCTCAGCAGCTGATAGACAAGGACCGAGAGATAGAAGTTAAGTTTGAAGATGCAACGGACTATTTGTTTGAACGCAAGCTACGCCACAAGCCTCTAACCATGACGGGAACAAACCACCCCGATGGAATCATATCCAACGGCGAGTCAGTCGTTATGTGGGATAATAAAAGTAAAGAGACTCCAGTCAATCTTCAAGATCACATAAAGCAGTTTGACGGATATATAAAGAATTCTGAACGTAAAGTCTCATGCTTTATGGTCATCGGTCCTGACTTTACTACAGAGTCCCGCGTGCTTGCGATGCAATATAACGTACAGAACGGGGTGATGATTACTCTGATAACCGCAACTGAACTCAAGCAGCTTGCAGAGGACTGGGCATCACAAAGTCAATCTACGGGTGATGAGTCCTTCCCATTGGGATACCTCTTTCAACCGGGAAGGTTTGACAGGGCGCTGGTGCCGATAGGGTGAGTGACAAGCATTGGACGGCCCACGTATAGGATTGTCAATCATAGGGGATGGTAAATGTGTATCCTCTTGGCAGTTCTCATTGCAGTTTGTTAGTTCGGTGTTGAGTGAGCTGAATCTTAGTATTTCTTATTGGAGTGCACAGCGATGAAGTCGCACATCAAATCCGCTTTATTCTTATTTCTTATCTCTGCAGGTTCTCCTCGCAGTTTCATCGTCTGGGCTGGTGAATTGTATGTTGTAGGTTTTACCAGCAATAACGTTATTCAGTTTGATCTCGAATCGAAGCAATCCAGAGTTTATGATTTGAAACAAGGTGATAACCCAAGAGGGGTTGCTGTAGGCTCAGATGGAACCTTGTATGTCAGTCTAAGGAGCGGAAATAGGAATATTGTCAAGTACGCTCCGGGCATTGGCTTTCAAGACCTCACAGAGACAATACCCCAATTTGGATGCGGAAATATTGAAATTGATGAGGATGATAATATTCTATTGGCTGCAAATATTGGAACAGATTCGCACTTATTCAAATATGACAGAAACGGTAACTTATTAAGTCAGGAGAGTTTTCCGAATGGCGGTAACTTACTTGGGCTTACCTATAGTGAGTCTCTGAATACCGCCTTTGCTACAGCATTTTCAAATGGTAATCTGATTTCCTATGATTTTTCATTCTCCGAAACTTTAGTGGAGGTAATACCTCAAGGAGCTGATCAACTCGCTTCGCCTCATGGTATTACTATTGGCCATGACAACAACCTGTACGTGGCCGATTTTGATACGAATACGGTACAAAGGATAGACAAATATACAGGGGATAGGCTTGGTGAATTTATTGACCTATCTCCGTTGTCAGTTGAGGGGCTGAGAGATGTAGAGTTCAACTATGCAACAAACTCATACTATGTGGCGGCGGGAAAAACAGTATATCAGTTTGACACGGAAGGTTTGCTTCAAGATTTGTTTACGCATCCTTCGCTATCTCTTGCACACGCCATAGAAATTGTAGATGAACCTTTTTCAGGCGGTACCTTGGTTGACTACCTTTATGTTGCAGGGTTTTCTAGTGATAACGTTTATAGATTTAACATTGAATCGGGTGATGGCAAAGAGATCATAAAGTTTGAAGAAGGTTCAAGACCGAGGGGGCTTGCTTTTGACAATGATCAAAATCTATACATCGGACTTAGAGGTGGAACTCAGAATGTAAAGAGATATTCGAGGGAAGGTATGATTTCTGATTTATCTCAATCCATTGCTGGCAATGGTCATGGACATTTGGAATTCAATACGAACTATGGTATTTTGGCCGCAGGTGATATAAGCGATTCCTCCTCAGTATATCAAATTGATCAAGTATCGGGTAGTCTCCTGAGGTCTTTTAATTTTCAAGACGTAGAGAATGTTATTGCAGTAACCTCCACTGGAGATAGCTTATTCTTTGGGGATTATTTTGATGGTACGCTCGTGACATTTGACTTGTCAGTTCCATCACCAACTGGCTCTGTGCTTATCTCTGAATTGTCATCCTTACAATCAATGACAATTGGTCATAATCAAAACCTGTTCATCACAGAGAATGATAATAAGAAAGTCTTGGAGTACGATGCAGAAACCGGTGAATTCATAGGTGAGTTTGCTGACTTTAAGATTCTTCCCGGAGAGCAAATTAGAGATATCGAGTGGAACTCAAGAGTCGGTTCCTATTTCATTACAATTGAAGACAGGGCATACAGGATTACGCAGAATGGTATTATAATTCAATTCTATTCCTCGCCACAATTGAGCCTTACTTACGGACTTGAATCAAGTCGAGAGCTACTTCGGCAAACTTCATGGATCATGGAATGAGAACAGTGATAAGAGCGGTAATTTTTATGAAGACTAAAGCACTGCTCGTAGTATTGATGCTACTTGCTGGCTTTGCGACCTCGTGCTCTAGTAAAGTTGGAGTAATTGATGATGCCCGCGTTGGATGGGAGCCAGATATAGGTTCAAACAGTGGAGAAGTGACTTCAAAGTTTGGAGATCCTGGAGTTAGAATTCAATTTAAGAAACAAGGAATTCCTACCGAGCTGTTAATCTATTTCTTTGGGGCTCAAACTAGCCGTCAAAATACAGGTCACAAACTATTCTACTTTGAGGATGGTGGCTATAGCCGTAGTATGAGCTTCCTGAATACGAAAGATGCCGCCCCCTATATCTTTGTCGCTGGCATGTTCACTTCTCCAGATATAGAAAGTACAGGTATTATAGATGCATATCCCAAGGATTCAGATACACTAGCCATAGTACTGGGAAATCAGGGTAATAATAGTAATCCCAAGAAAGCTCGTGAGTATTTTGATAGTATTGGCGGAATGAAAGGTGTGAAAGAGCTATTCATTGAGAATGGCATTTACGAATCCATTAAGGCGACCTGCGATATGATTCATTCAGGGTATATGGAGGCACTACAGACTAATGAAGCCACTGTAGAATTGTACTGGGAAGGCATTCCATTCTCCATATATGCATACCCTGAGCATACTTGGAACATAAAGAAGAGGAGTAGTCCATCAAGAGGACCTGTACGCACCAAGGAATTCGTAAGAATAATGACTGTAGATAACAGGGCGAGACTTTGCCCTCTGCCCAATTGTGGGACAGGCGAAGAGCTTCTTAGGCTGAGGACTGGAGCTTCCTATCCTGTGCTCAGTCAGAAGAGTGTTAGTTATCCAGGTGGTTACTCAGTCACGTGGTATTCTGTGCGCGCCTCAGGAAAGGTTGGATGGGTTAGCGAGCATGATGTTGAGGTCCTAAGTGATTAGGGGTAAGAGCCTCAATTAGCTAATAATGGAGATAGCGGCGATGAAATTCATGAAGGCTGGGGAGATACTTAAAGCTCGTTCGTATTTCTCTAGATGGTTATGTGATATATGCTGAATGAGCTGAATCTTATTCTCCCAAAGTTTGAGTACATAATGAGCGAAAGCGGTTCGCGTGTCTCCCGCTCATCAGAGTGCATGTCGCATGCACTGTTGGAATCTCTAAGAAGACGTCACGAGCTGCAGAACCAGTTTGATGAGTGCACACAAGAGATTCGTGCGTTCAAAATTAAGCTCATCATCTTCAGGCTATTGATCTTCGGGTTCTTCCTCCCAATTTTGTCGGAGGAACTGCAGAGCAAAAGGGGACACCTACAGGAGCTCAATGAAGAGATAGAAGGATGCTTCACGCGCCTCGGAATCAAGATGGATTTGGACCTAAGAGACAAATACAATGAGTTGAATCAACAGTTTAGAAGACTCATGACATGTTCAAAGATTTGGGATATCACGGAAACGGTTGAAGTTGATAGGAAGGCAACAAGATCAGCTGCAAACAATTCCATCAATAGAGTTGATGTAAACCTTGAGCTCACCAATCTACCGATATTGTTGACAGAATACGAAGCAATGCATTTTCAAAACGTCAACGGAGGTCAGTTGTATCTTTATCCTCCCTTCATGATAATTATAGGAAGTGATAACAGGTTTGGTCTGATTGACATTCGTGACTTGAGATTTGAATTATCTACGCAGCGGTTCATAGAGGAGGATGCGATCCCGGCAGATGCGGAGCGAATTGACTATACATGGGCTAAGGTAAACAGGGATGGTTCTCGCGACAAGCGATTCAAAAATAACTATCAGATCCCAATCTTGAAGTATGGGAAATTGACTATTTCTAGTAGGTCAGGGCTTCTTGAAGTTTATTCTTTCAGTAGTTATCATAAACTGAAGGAATTTCATCAGTCACTTGCAGAGTTTCAGGCGGGCCTATGCAGTGTGGAGGACTAAGTACCTAAAGCTGCCGCCCTCCTTGAAGGGTAAGCGCTTAGTAGAATATAGATCTAGCGGACTCGAGTGCAATTTTCGAGCAGGGAAACACGTTTATGTTTCAGAATTCCGCAACGCAATAAATTGTACGTGTCAAAATCCCACACTGCCTCGACAGGTCCATCACCGCAAACTTAATCAGTTCAATGTTCTACAGATTGGGCGAATATTAAACGAACGTTGGCATGTGCTTCTCTATAAAGGACGCAACTGATTTATGGAGAAATTGCACAATGAATAGGAAGAACCAGCATGTTGTAAAGAGAACTGATGGATGGGCGGTCAAGGGTGAAGGAAATACTCGCGACACTTCTCATCATCCAACTCAGAAGCAAGCGCAGGATGCAGCAAAGGAAATCGCTAAGCGCATGAAGTCTGAAGTCGTAACCCATGGTCGGGATGGGAAGATAAGGGACAAGGACAGCTATGGAAATGACCCTAATCCCCCAAAAGACAAAGTAGGTTAAGAAGGAGGAGTGAACGAATGGGAATACAACTAGCTCATCTGAGAGAGCGATCTATATCGGGGCAATGGAACAACTTCGCAGTATTTAATGCGAAGCCGACAATAGGGGATCACCAAAGGGTGCTCGATTCTCTGACAGAAGCGGCTAGGCAAAGCGGATTAAGAATAGACCAATCGGCCTTGGCCTATCAGGAGAGTGGACGCTTGAGGTTCTATGGCGACAAGAACCTAGTGAACTATTTATCAGAGAGGTGGGTTCCAACTTGGACCCATTCGATAGATCTTTAAATCTCACCCAAGAGTATTATCTGTGCTGTCGGTCGGCAATGATATGCTGAGAAGCAATATTGACTTGATAAGATATACAAACTGTGGAATACAGATTGCCTCAAGATGAAGAATCGGAACGAAGCAAAAGTGAGAAGCACGGCCATTATAGGTCATACTAGGAATCGTGTTGATAGTATTCAAATAGAATATGACTCTGAGTCCGATACCTTTAATTTTGGTGATGATCTTAGCGATGTTCATGTTGAAGAATCGTATGAGAGACGGAAGGGGAAGAAGGTCGTATCTCGTGTTCCCCAACCATCCACTTCAGCCACATTCAAACATGCAAAATCGATCTCTAACAATTTCGATATACTGATCGCTGTTGATACAAACACAAAGACTATACATTATAATGAAGTATCTTACACAGGCATTACACAGGCGCATCAAGCGTACGTTTGTGATGTGAATGGCGGTATAGAGCTATTTTGGCAGTATTTCACCCCATTGTGCTATGAGATTACGAATGCCAAGGTGAATCCGGAGAAGCTCGGTTGGATACATTGTATACAATATGTAGAAGCAACCAAGAGACTTGCAAAGCACAAGAAGGTTGGTCTTGTTACTGACTACGACTTGGGGAATCATAATAGGTACAATGAGAGAGAGGCCCCTATATTGGGTAGAATCTACCTTCCCAGTAGATATACACTGATCTATGCAAGCTCCGATGTTGGACAAGATCAGTTTGCTAACACACTAATTAGATGTGCCGATAAAGCATCGAATCAATGCTTTGCAGCCTTGATGTCTGGTGAACTGACTTGTTCTGAGAATGATGAAAGAAGCCCCTATTATGATAGCATCAGGAAGATATACTCAGCCGACCATGCCAATACTGCATAGAAGGGGAACAATTCTCAATCGACTTTCAAGCTGCTCTAATTCACAAGAGATTGACTATAACACGACAAATCTGATAAACAGATGAGAGACTTTGCAAGAGTCAAGTGCCAGATAGAAGAATGTTCCGGAAGGACATTTCTGGAGTTAATGGACCAACTATGCTCATCAACAGATACTGTCAATTTCGATGAAGAATATACAAAAAGCTTTGAGCAATGGGGGGAATCTGTTTGTGCAGTATTCATTCTAAATTGTGAGAATAGGTTGTATCGTATCCATATGTACGAGGATTCTGACGGGTCTTTTGCTGTCGCAAACATCCAACCTTCTGTAGCTAAGAATCTGAGTTGTGAAGATTACAACAGAATTGCAGACCGCTGGATTCTGGAACTTAGATCGTACTTCAAGCGACAGGGAGTCCCTGTTAAACTCACGAGAACAAGTGGGAATCTAGGCTTGAAGGATGTCATCACCGGGGCGAAAGCAAGGAGTAAGTTTGAGCGCGTCTTGGGTGCACGCAGGCATCAGATCTCAATGAAGTGAAGAATCGATTAGAGAGGTTTATATGTCACATTCATCGATACCCGCTCAAAGACTTCAGCACTGAACTATTAGAGCGGTGGCTGATCGAGGATGAGAAGTTCTCGAGTGTCGAGGCAAAGAGATTTGTGACTGATATTCGTTTCGGTCAATCTCTACTGAAGAAATACAAAACTAATAGTTATTGATTTCATTTATCTTTGACGTTCAAACCAAAACATCCACAACATCAACCGCCTCATCCTTGGCAAACCGTAGATAATGCATTTCTGTGGTCTGCACACTGGCATGGCCCATCAATTTGCTGATCTGATAAAGAGGCACTCCAGCTCGGCAGAGATTGACTGCAAACGTGTGACGCAGAACATGGAGTCCAATCTTCCGCTTAATGCCTGCCAGCTCAACGGCTCGCTCAAAGCCGCTATCTACATTCTCCAGCACTTTGGGACTGCCATCTTTATTACATACTTTCAAGGAAGGAAACACAAGCCGCTCTGGCATGGGACGTAATCGCTCTATCATGTCTAGACGACGATGTCCACGCTCATATCTTTGCTTACCATTAAGCGTCAGCAATTGCTCAGCTCGTTCTTTCTCATCAATAAACCACTGCTGCCATTGCAAGAGAGCTTCAATCGCGTTCTTATTCAGACCGATGACGCGATCCTTGCCCGACTTCGTCTGAAAGCCGTCACTATTACACACATACAGCCTTTTGGCATCTATATCAACATGACGCCAGCGTAAGTGGAACAGCTCTCCCCGTCGCAGGCCCGTATTTAGACACAGAACGATCATCGCAGGCAAATAGGGTGTATGTGCCAATGAGCGAGCTGGAAGCGTCTGAGCGGCCTGTATAAGAGCTGCTTGTTCGCCAGACTCCAGGAATACGACTTGTCGCTCCGTCTGCTTCACCCTCTTCACCTTGCTGACGGGATTATCCGACAACAGATCATAATTTACAGCGGCTGAGAATAAGCCCCTTATCACCTCCAAGTCACGATTAACGGTGGCAGGCTTACAGGTCTCCAGCCGCATGGCCTTAAACTCTTCAATGCGTTGCACTGTTATGCCATCTATACGGACTTTGCCCTTCCTGCCGATAAAGTCTTGGAACTGCTTCAGCGTCAATAGAGTGCGGGTGCGCGTCTTGGGACGACGTTCTGCGAGCTGTTGTTGGTCGTACGCCTCAATAAACTTTGCGAGGGTTGGGATTTCTCTTGGCTTTGGGGTAAGCTCGCCTTCGTGTACGGCTGCTCTGATGTCCCTCAGGTAAGATTCTGCCGCCGTCTTTGTATCAAAGCCAGCCTTGCGACGACGATACTTACGGCCGTCCTTTGTGACTTCCCAGTAATAAGCCTGCCAGCTTACAAAGCGTCCCTCGGCATAGCACTTCTGTGTTCCAGTTTTGACAATAGTTGACATGGACCGATTCTCCTTATGATCGGTTAAATATACACAAAATCTGATTTTGCAAGTCGGAAGATCAGGCCCAGACAGAATATATCCGTCTAGGCCTGATTGGGTTAAGGAGGCGATTAGCCTGTTAGAGGTGGAGTTTTATTTTCTTACGCTTCTTCCTCTTCTTCTTACGAAGTGGTTGGCTAGGGGGGCTCTGATCTGAGAAAGTATCCTTTACGCTACTTGAATACATTCCACCATCAAGTTTATATACTTGAGTGTCTCCTAGCATGCTCTTGAGGAGTTTTCTGATGGTACCATCATTCTTTCCTAACTTAGTAGCGATATCTTTTGGAATTAGAGGTCCATTCTCCTCCAAGCATCTTATGATAGCCTTTCGTTCATTAGATATCATAGTCGTCTCTGCCAGCCCTTTACATCTCCATTTCCAGTCCTTACATGAAAGCGCGTATTCAGCTTCGGTTATATCTCTACCCGTAACTGACAACTTAGCTTCATCAGAATTACGGCCTCTATTGAGAACATAGATAGCATCTGCAGATGCTGTGATTCCATACGTTCCAGAAACCAGCACGAGAGGGTCTTTCGCTTCTCGTTTCCGAGTGTGATGCACAGCAAGGATGGATATCTTATTGTCCAGTGCAAGTCGTTGTATCCTGCTTGTAAACTCCACATCTTGTTGATAGCCTTCTCGCTTTTCTCTTTGAGATTCTCTTGTTTTGGCCAAAGTATCAATAATGACGAGCTTTATTTTAGGTTTTAGGTTGATGTGTTCGTTGAGTATAGAAATCCCATTCCCGTTCATAGGTTCAACCTGATACGCAAATTCCAGATTTTTGAGACTCGCATTCATGTCTGTTAGTTTCGCCAGACGTTCTTGTGTTCGCCTCTCGTGGTCCTCCAATGCGAAATAAAGTACCGAACCTTTCGTTACCTTCCATGAATTATTGCCAGCAAAATCCTTCCCAGTAGCTACTGATGTGGCAACCTCAAGTGCGAACCATGACTTGCCAATCTTGGGAACACCTGCCAATATAGCAAGGCCATATTCTGGGATCAGGTTTTGGATGATCCACTTCTGTTTAGGAAACTTCTTGGTGTACAGCTTGTCAGCGCGAATCGTCGTGATTCCATTCTGCATTTGATGCACGTTTGATTTTGAATTTTTGTTCTTATCTTTGTTCGCTGATTTGACGCTTGTTTGCAGTTTATGATTGCTCATTGTCCTGCTCCATGGTTATATAAGTTACCTTCGTGGTCTTAAGCCACGTAAGGATCTCATCGGGATCAAAGCGAACGGTACGGTGCCCAAGCCGGTAGACTCCCGGGAGACGGCCTTCGCAGACCGCACGGTCTATCCAGCTGACGGGTACACTCAGCACCTCGGCGAGTTCTTTGCGCTTAAGAAGCTTGGGTAACTGAGTTTGGCGTTCCATGTTTGCTTTGCTCCATCGGTGAGATAGATGGAACACTAAGAAGAAACGCACACTTGTAACGTTTAAATAATACCAGCTATGAGTTGATTTTCATTAACATCATGAAAATATCGGGATAATGCTCTGTTAAATGCCTTGAAATGAGGGAGGATAGAAGGTCGAAAGCACCAGATTCTTTTGGTTTCTTCCAATTTTTGATCTGTTGAGATTTCATTGACCGAAGATTGTTAAGATAATAGGTACCATTCATTCTTCGAGTTCTGGACCAACCACCAATAGCCTCGTTGTGGAAATCATCTGTATCTTTTATATAGTTATTAACATATTCTTGAACTTTTCGTTCGTTGAATGTGCTGTCAACTTCCATGAATACTATCGGTACGATTATCGAAAGTATTATATCAGTTCTGTTTAACCTCTGCTTTTCATCATCGAGAGCAATAGTGCCGAACTCAGATTCCATAGAAATCTTCAACCCTACAGAAAGTTTATAATAAGCTCGCAGCATAGAATCATGACACTTGCGAAGCTCTTCCAATTTTGGACGCAATTTGCTACTGAACAAATCGATATCGATGCTTTTGAGTTTCTCCTGAGTGGCGCCTAGAATCGTTTCGCCTTTGAGCATACAATCCTCAAACTCGAAAAGAGTATCTTGAATCTGTCTGGCTCGTTTAAATTTATCACCTCCTTTAATATGTTCTTCCCTGACCAGCGCAGCGGCGAACTCTACCAATGGATAGAGCTTGAGGCTAAGTCTGAACAAACTGTGATGAATCACATATAGGTTATTTGAAGACTTCACTTCGAGGAGTACATACAGCAGTAATTTAGAAGCGCACTGATAGCTGTAATGTTTGGGTGATAAGCTAGATTGGTTTGATCCGTATACATCGCAAGAAGAATTAGTGTATCCAATGAAAGTGAGTTGAGCGACTTTCAAGAGTATATCTTCCTCGAGCTTCTCATCTTTCTGGGTCTTTTTGCGATTAATCGTCATAGGGGAACCACCGTGACCTAAATATCGAATCCCAATAGAATGAAAATCCAGCAACGACTATTGTCTCTGGACATATTCATCCTGTTGCCGCATATATGGCCAAAGAATCCATCCAAACACCAACCGACGTCTAGTAAGGCGCGATTATTTCGTGATCCGCAACGATAGTGCCTTGGGATTAACGCCCATTTACCCAAATCATATGCAAAGACTACTGAACTCGCACGGTATCTTGATATTGACATAATGTGGCCGATAAGTTGTGATCTACCGTCCCAATCGATCTTGTCTCCAGTCTCGTGCATAATTAGGTCCTCATTCATGACTTCATCAGGTCGGTCAGCTCACAGCCAAGCACATCGCAAATCTTCCAAAGAATGATGATCGTCGGGTTACGCTCTCCTCGTTCAATGCCGCTGATGTAATTATAGTGAAGCTTTGAGAGCGATGCAAGCTCACGCTGAGACATGCCCAAGGCCTTCCGTCGTTCTTGGACTCTTGCGCCAAGGGTCTTGAGCCTGTCGGTATATTGATCAGCCATGCGAGCGATCCTAAAGAAGATAATAAGATCACCCATATAATGAAATCATAAGACTTGCGTACATCACACTATAGTGTGATTTATCATTTAAAGTTCAGAATGATTTGGAGGCTTGCTATGGAAGCGAAATCACTTAAGAAGTGGGGATTGATAGGGGGTGGAGTGCTGGTAGTGTTCTGCTGCTTGCCCGTTACGTGCGTTACGATGATTGGGGGCTTGGCCTCTACGAGTGATCTTGAACAGGCCACAGAAGAAATGAACTCCTTTGGCGATAGCATGCGCGAAAAGTCCGAGCGCATAAGGGAGTCTAACCAGAGGCGCATGAATAATGATGACGGGGAAGGCGCACCCTCTGCTCCCACTGAAACCGCCGAAGACCGAGCTGACAAGACGAACGAAGCCGCAAGCCCCAGCACAACAAATACACGGGCAGAAGTCGCCAGTGACGCGAATGACGCATCTTCTTCAAACTCTGACGATGGCATCATGGACGTAGGGCAGGCCTTTGACCTTGGCGATTACTCTTACAAGGTTATCCAGTGGAAGACGATCAATCAGCTCGGCGGGCAGTTCATGCAAACACGGCCATCGCAAGGGGCAACTTTCGTCATTCTAGAATATGAAATTACCAATAACACCAATAAGACACAGACGGCCATGACTGGTGACTTCAAGCTGATAGATGGCCGGGGGCGCGAGTTCCGCACGGCCAGCAAGGTAGAAACAGCATTGAGCATGAGCGACCCTAACAATCAGGACTTTCTTGTATCTGAGTTACAGCCAGGACTGAAACGCACCATGCGCACAGGGTTTGAAGTTCCCGTGGATGCTGCCAGTGGTAGTCTGACGTTAATCATACCAGAAAAGGGCTTCATGGGCAGGGACGAGGTGCGCGTTAAGCTTCAGTAGGGAATAGAGGGAGGACTACCAGCCAAGTATGGTCACACCGGTAACGGCGGGAACGGTTTACAGTAAGAGCGTTACCCCTGTTACCGTTGTTACCGTAGTTGGGTGGTAGGACGACGGAATCGTCCTACCTTCCAGCCCTTCCGCTTCTCATTCCTGTTCACCCTCTAAATCTGACCAAATATTCTCCGTCTATACAAGAAATGGCTGGTGTGTGGGGTTGTTGGGTGTGGTGGGGTGGTTTGGGGTCGTCCTGTTTTGCCGTCAGACCGATCGTGCTGGACTTTTGTGCCGCCATGCGCCGTTGTGCCCATTTTGGAGGTTGGGAGGCGTCAGAATCGGTCTGAGTGGATGCTAATTGGTTGGTGTGTGGTAGTTGAGTAAGAGTTTTGGCGTGGTGGTGGCTGCACAAATCCAACTCCCCTCCCTCGCAAGTGTATCGTGCTGTGTATTGTCATCGTGGTAGCAAGGCCATCGTATTAACGAGATAAAGTAAGTGAACACACGAGCTGGTATTGTATTAGAGGAAATCATCGTATTGAAACCATGAACTGTACTGTCGTATGCGCTTTATGATTTGGTATAGAAGGGGAAGTCTAATATGATTCTGAAATGGATGTGATTGAGGGCGGTATTCTATCAATTCTGGAGAATGGGGGTATTCTGGAATTCATGGTCATTGGGACTGAAAGCATGGGTGTCCTCGGAAAGTCATATCTTACAGGGCTCATTCTGGAGAAAGCATGAATTGAGTGGGGTAGGGGTTTCTGGTCTTTCTATTCTACATGAGATTGATTTCTTAATAGGATTGAGGACTTCTATTTCTACCCCCTATACCCCCTTAGAATTAGAGATCATCTATGTATATACACCCCTGCCACTCTACCCATATACTTCCATCCATCTTCTATCTTATCGTTGGTTAGAGATAGTTGGTCAATTTGTGACTGAGAAATAGGCCCCGGCTAGCAATATAGAGGGGTGGGCATAAATTGTCAGGCTTGGTAAATGGTCAAATGACGCTAAAACCCGCTTGGATACACTGCAAATTGTCACTTGGAATGGGCGAGTGAAGATATCTTCTTCAAAGGTGGATGATACGAACCAAAATTAGATGGTCGGTATAGGCTACTTGAAGGAAATACTTTAAGGAGCCAAGACTATGGCGAAACCAATTGAAGAATTCATTGCAAAACTGATTATCTATGCAAGAGTAAGTAGCCCTCGGCAACGAAAAGCTTTGAAGAAACAAAGACGCAAAGCGCGGAAGTATGTGAAGGAGCTTGAGAAGAAATATGGAAAAAAATTCAAGGTTATTGAGATCTTTGACATTAGGACGCATGATGATTTAAACACAAAGGAGTTTCAGAAGCTTAGGGAACTCTCTGAAAAAGAAGGCTATGCCGTCGTGCTGGCTTCATCTGTAGATAATAAAGGGTGTGATCATCCTATTACAAGAATTACGAGGAATTCGGAGGAGTTGATGAAAATGATCAATAGTGGGACTCGCATCATAAATTCTTCAAATCCTGATGAAACTCCAGAACAGCTTATTGCAGCAGCCAGAAAGGCTAGCCGTCTATACAAGAGGAGGAATAGGCAGAAGCTATTGGGTGTTCGCCGAAAGAAACTTTCTGAGGGGCAGCTTGAGGCAAGGCGTAAGGGTGGGAAGGCTCGTAAGGATAAGTCATGTAATGAGTGGCAGCCTCTCATCGCCGTAATACAGAGAACCTTTGAGGAGCAGGAGTACCGTATGCGTGCTACCGCAAGGGCATTAAATAAATCTGGTGTTAAGACGGTTAATGGGGGAAACTTCCAAAACGTCCATATTAAACGTCTGTTAGAAAGGAACCTCCTCAAGAAGAATGACTTATAGACATTCTTCTCTAAGCAACATACCCTCTACCCCCAGAACCTCCTGCTTTCAGTCACTTCTACGCCTGAAGCCTCAAGATAGAAAATGGGTTCGCTAAATTGTGTATTTAGAGAGGTCTATATCTGATCGTGAAGATTCTCACCTAATCCCAGTCCTCTGAATTTCATAGGTTAGAACAATTTCGGGTGATTTTGCAGTGCTGTTCTTGAGTTTGTTGGGATGTTAAGGGGGGGGTGAAATCTGAGGGGACGAGAAATTTGCTAAAAATTGAGAGGCACCTCAGTCGGTGCCCTTTATTTTCAAGGGGGGTACACCCACCCTACCCCCCTATTTAATTACCTTTGGCAGGCATGCGTCATTTGCGTCATGGGCGGGGGAGCAGGAGCGCGGTCTAGAATGCGTTTGACCGTTGCAGGATGAAAGGCTTTGCCCGTGCGGGTGGTGTGGCCTTGTGCGTTCAGGTGGTCGGCTATGACGGCGAACGTCTGACCGGAGGAGCGCATTTGCTGGATATCAGCCAAGAGGTCGGAATACAGCTCAATAGCCAAAGACCGATTCTGAGCTGATCCTGCAATGGCAGCAGTCCTTTGTGCCTGTTTAAGGGTAGAAACTCGCTCAGGATCGTCCCAGAAGCCCTCACGAGCCGACCCAAGCTTAACACCGCGAGCCTTTGCAGCCTGTAAGGCCTCTTTGGTGCGTTTGCTGATCATCTCACGTTCGTGTTCTGCCACGGCTGCCAGAATATGAATGGTGAAGCGATTTGCATGGGGATTGTCTACACATACAAAGTCTACCTTGCTCTCCATCAGGGCGGATAAGAAGGCAAGGTTGCGGCTTAATCTATCCAGCTTTGCTACAACAAGTGTAGCTCCAATGCGACGTGCATGGGCTAGGGCAGCAGTTAGCTCGGGCCGGTTGCTCTTCTTGCCGGACTCTACTTCGGTAAATGACCGGACAATTTCTCCTCCCTGTGCTGTTACAAATTCGGCCACCCTGGTCTTCTGAGCTTCCAGTCCAAGGCCAGACTGCCCCTGCCTTTTCGTACTTACCCTGTAATAGGCTACATATTGATTTGCCATGGTATTTTGCCTGCCTTTCTCTATTCTGAGTATAGACAGTGTAGGGGGAATTTCCGAGAATGAAAGAGAAAGTGGCCTCTTGGACCGATTGTTGCTATCTTTGTCGGTATCGTATATAGACTTCTTCAAAGAGTATCTGTGATGGTTAATTCTTACTTTACGCCTAAAAAATGTAGGACTATTGAACACAACATAAAAATCATCTTCTCAAAGAAAGGATTGTATTTATCATTAACTCCTGCAGAGCGCCTTGAAATGGGATTACTGCCGCCATCAATTGGGGGAGATGGGTTGGGCACCCCGTTGACTGAGCAAGGGAAGGAGTCACTAGGTATAATTACAGACTTGTTCTTACAGTCTAAGGAGCTATCCCAGTTTATTACGAAACCCGAATTGGCCAGCTTGGTTAGACGTAAACTTGGAGATTACTTGGACGAATCGGCCATTCCATGTGTACAGGATTTTGTTTCCAGTATCATCAATGAAAAAGAAAAGCTGTTGAATAATTATACATTTCTCTATGTGTTATCTGGAGTAGAATGGGACGACACAGCTAAAGTAAGATTGGGGACATCGTATATAGGAAGATTTCATCCCGAAGAGTTGGCTCCAAAGGATTGGAGGGATGGGGCTCGTGGATTTAATAGGTTTGAAGAGACAACTGTAATTACAGTGAGCTGCTTTGGGAGTTTTGAGTTTTCAAAACAAGAAACAATTGATAAGGCAAAACTAGACCTCTCTCTTCTTGCTATATATACATGCCTGATTTCACCTGCATCTATTTCCAGAGTTAAGCTAATATTGAAGGTTGATTCATTGATAAATCTATCAGGTGGTGATTCATTGTGCTGGACTGATCAAGAGAAGAGTTTGACTTTTAATAGTTGGAAGGCATCTGAGACGCTTACACTGAAGACAGAAGTAATTGAGAAGATGAAAGAAAAAATTCCCTATGATCACATAATTGCGAAGAGCGAGTCATTGGAACGGAGTGATTTGGATGAAAGACTACTCACGGCTATTAGGTGGTTCGGTGAAGCTCAGAATGATGCTTGGAACCCTGGAAAGTGGGTTAAACTTTGGTCGTGTCTGGAAACGCTGTTTACTCAAGGAAATGACAACATAAATGAGTCAAATGCCAGAGGTGTGGCCTCGCTTCTGCTCTACGGACCTGCAAACTATCCTAAAGAAACCATTTATCCGGAACTAAAGAAGAAATTGAAAGGCTACTATGATCTTAGATCTAGATGTGTCCATCATGGAAAGTATAGCGATGTCACGGATTCAGTACTTACAGATTTTGCGGAGATAGTTTCTTGGGTATTGATGTCGGCAATTATGATCTCAAACTGCGGTTGTTCCACACTCGCAGAGCTTAATCAGAGAATCATCGATTTGGATAAGTCGGAAGGCGGGGTTGGGGCAAAGCAGCAGATGGATAAGTAATCTTGATTCCACGACTTGTAACCCAGATCTACACTGTAGTATAACCACCTCTAACATAGCTCGCAATTTGGAGTCTTGTTAAGGAACCTGATTGTACGGTGAAACTTCAGTTGACCACTGGTCAGAAAAGTAATCTTCTGCCTATAATAAAATTTAAGATTCTAGATCATAACACCACCGCTAACGCTGGTTGGTGGAGGTGTAACAATTAGATTTCTAACGCTGCCTAAATGGGTTTGCAGATTTGCAATTTTCAAGTGTTTCAGAAACCAGACAATCCAGATGTCAATGAATTAGAATTCCCAACTTTGAACAACAAGGCCTCTTGGTAAGGCTATAAGGAGATCAAATGAAGCCGGGATTGAACTTAGTAACAGTTGAATATGCTGATATTTTGAGCTCGATGCACATTGCGGAGCTAACAAGACATGAAGATGCTTTGAAACGTTGTTTTCAGAACGACGTGAAGCTACTCTGGGACATTAAACGTTGCCAAGATGGCACCATAAAGTTGCAACTACTAAAACACGGGATAGTGGATGTTGAATTGGTTGAAATAGAAGAGGACAAGCTGCCCTTCATTCAAAGTGCTACTCTGGTTGAGGAGGTTTTGAGTTATGATAGAGACAAGGAATTTAGAGAGATTCAGTCATACTTGGAAGGTAGGGTCAGCGAATGGATATCTCGCCTTAACTCTCTCTATGAAAAAGTCAAGAGTTGGTCACCATCAGGAAGTAGACCTATTGAGGGTAGCCAGCTACAGCGAAGTGAAGAGCTACTAAGAAACTACAAAGTAGATTTAAGAGAGGTGCCAACATTAGCAATTCTTTCGGGTAATAAGAGGGTTTCATTCGTTCCAGCGGGTATATGGACAATTGGTGCTGATGGGCGAGTTAATGTAACGACGAATAATTCTCAATTCATGCTTGTTGATTTGCGAAGAGACAGAAATTCTGATTCGAATTGGAGGTTGGTTAATCCAGCTCAACGAGTTAACAATATTCAATTCGACAAGACTTCTTATCTAAGGCTGTTGGAAGAATGAGTTATCTAGATGAAATTAGACTCTCCCATGCTGCATTAGACGGATACCTTCAAAACCTAGAGACAAGCTCTTCTGGCAAAGCAAAGGCCCGTTGGAGTAGTCGTCGTGACGCCAATGATCACGCATACTTCCTCATGGCGTTTGCTAGATTCGAAGATATTATCAACTCCAAAGTAGAAAAGTTGGTCGCTACAAAGATGACTCTGTCAAATTGGAAAGACAGACGTACATGGGCGATTCTGGATGTTGATAGGCTAAGCTTCATGGATAGAGTAACTCTTCTATTTGAAAAAGGAGCCACAGAATGGAATGCCATAAAGAATTATTACCAGACGAGATGTAAGTTGGCGCATGGTCAGAATCCTGGACCGATAATCATGGCACTTGTACTCACTGAACTTGAAGGGTATATTAAGAAATTAATGAAAGTTAGATAGACTTACCTATGAATTTTGTTTGTTCATCAGAGAGAGTTAGAGTACAAGTATAGATGACTCCGACTTTGATTGGGTAAGTATCACTAGAAGCCTATTCTGATCTATCTATAAGGAAGTCAGAAGGTATGTCTGACTATTCCGAACTCGCTAGTGTCACACTTGAAAGGAGTAAGAGTGATCAGGTACTATAAATACAGGGCCACTGAAGTGCATAAGTACTTTGAGGATATTTTCAGAAACTCTAGATTGTATGCTTCCCCGTACACTGAATTCAACGATATAGATGAAGGTTCTTACTTTTATGAAGAGAAGACTTTCGATGAAGTACGGATTGATAATATTAGACAAAATAAAATGCACCGACGGATACTCAGCCTCAGTTCCACTTGGAAGAACAATCGAATGTGGGCTTACTACTCTGACTCTCATCGTGGCTGCGTTCTGGAGGTAGAACCTTCACTTCGCCCGGAGCCTGTCACATATGTTAAGTCCTTTCCAACGATTAACAAGTTGAAGGATCTTGATGATGGTGCGCTCGCTGATCACATCCTCCATTGTAAACTTGCTAGCTGGAAGCACGAGGAGGAATACAGAGTGATTACTATCAATGAGCCTTATGTCGATGTCAGGATTAAAACTGTTATTTTTGGTCTTCGAGCGTCGGCTGATTATATTGATCAAGTAAAGAATCTTGTAGCGCCGGCATCAAGTACTACATTCAAGAAAATCTGGAATGATGATTTTGAAACCATCCTCGTCTAGCCGCGCCGTCGTATTCCGCTCGTGCATGTCACTATAATGTCACTGCCCATGCAAAGCATCGTCAATCATCGCAAAGCATGGGCAGCTATACATCCGACGTAAATCATTCATCGCGCTCGTGTTAAGCTCTTAAGTCCAGTCAAATCAGTGCTATACAAAATAGCGGTCAAACGCATTCGTAATGCGTAGGTCAGCGGTTCAAATCCGCTCATCGGCTCCAATCTAAAGTCAGCAGTGTCAATCATTTACGCGCTTTCGCTCCTCCGCCTTCATCCTTTAGAATTCATCCTTATCGGCTATCTTGTCACTATCGTGTCACTGCCCATGTAAAGCATCGTCAAGCATGGGGGTATTCTGTCAGGCATTCCCTTAGATTCTCTGCTTGCAATTTTGTTGGTTTGGTGGTCAGTGAGCTGAAGCTTATTAATAATTGATGGAGAGTGCAGCGATGGATTTTATGAAGGAGTAAACAGGTATCATGGGAAGGTCACACGAACCAGAGGCAGGGTTAGGTTGCTTCATACTTGCCGCTGTATGCGTTGTTATATATTTCTTCATGCAAAATACTGGGTCGGGAGTAATTGCTGCTATTGTAGCTCTAGTTATCCTAATCATAACTCGTCCTGCATCTAGTTGTCACATCTGTGGTCTAGATTTCAAGCGCGAGTCATACTCATGGAAATTGGAAGGGAAGAACCGCCTTGTTTGTCCAAATTGCAATCGCAAACTTGAGAAGCGGCAAAGTGATGCGGCTTTCAAAGAATACGAAAGTAAACACTTAGAATAATATGAATCACCATCATCTAGTATCTCTTGCTCTACAAGATGGATTGTCTATAGCCGCGATACTCGTATCTATTATCGCACTGTTTATAGCAATCTACGCTGCTCGCTATACGAAGAAGCATTACGTTCTTGCTGCGAATGTTCATGATCACAACCTCAAGAAGGAACAAGAGGAGACTGAAGCACGGCGAGTTGCTGAAGAATGGTACTTTGAAGATCTTATGATAAGATCCGAATTTGAGGATCGCATCCTCAAGTATGCAATGCTAAGTGGTCGAGATCAGCATTATGTTGATTTCATCGGTGCACAATTCACGCTTGATAGTATGCCTATTAATTATTGGAAGAATATCATTGAGAATGCTATCTATGAGTTGGAAGTCCAAGACTTCTTGAGGGTTCTTACCAACAACGATCACAGTATCATATTCATTACAAAGCAAAATGCTGAATCCTATGCCGATAGAAATCTAGAGGCCTGGATCGCAGAGGATACGAAGGAGATGGAATCAATTAAGGAACAGCATGGATTATGTGAAGAAGAGGTCAATCTTATTGAGTCTATCAGCCAAGACAAAGATCTAGGGATTGAGATAGACATTGCGACTCTTCAAAAGCTAACCAACACGAACCGGATAACTGACACAGAGTTCATTGAACTGTTCCAGGCTTATTTAGAAAAGCGGAAGCATATATTCGCAAAGTGTAAAGGCGCTGATGCAAGAATTCAACTCGTCTCCGACGGTCAAAGGGCGGGAGGGGCGATATGCAGGTTGAAACATGCAGAAGAACGTCTACATGCACCGCGACTTAGTTGATTGGCGCTAGGGTTCTCAGATACCTGTCTGTCTCCTATTTGAACATACGGTAGTCCTTACGTTTCCAGTCCAATTTCAAATAATGAATGACTAGAATATAAGCTTACCGTCTTAAATCAATTGAAAGAAGAATTTCCAGAACGGAATTCCACCAAATATGCGAATCGAGCTAAATGATAGTGAATTAGATTGGGCACTAAAGCATCTGATTGAGTTTGGGGGCTCCGATGCGTTTCCTCCAAATCAACACTTTCTGGCGATTCAGAGTAATTGGGAAGAGGTTAGGAGTGAAATTAGACGAAAGCTTAGATCTGGAAATTACTCACCCTCCACTCCTACTTTCGGAATGTCGCCGAAATCGGACTGTACCTTCCGTGCCGTTCATGAGCTTCATCCAATTGACATTGTTATCATTACAGCTGTCGTCTACGCTATATCTGATGACCTTGAGAAAGCTAGAATTCCAGAAGACAAGGGTCGGGTATTTTCGTATCGCATCTCGCCTAATAATGAAGGGGGATTCTTCAAGAAGGGATCAGAAGGATGGTCTGAATTTATTGCCAAACGAGACCGCTTGTTTGAGGAATTCAGCGGCGGCTATGTTCTTCAAGCAGACATAACAGATTTCTTCAATCAGATCTATCTACATAGGGTTCAAAATGCGATTGAAGAGGCATTGCCAACCGGCAAAGAGCAATTCGCCAAGTTTATCCACGACTTTCTACTAGAGCTGAATATAAGGGGGAGTAGAGGAATCCCCGTGGGACCAGCCTTTAGCACAATTTTGGCAGAGGTACTTCTAATTGATGTGGACAACTATATAAATAGGAAGGGGCTTGAGTTTATCCGTTGGGTCGACGATATGTATATATTTCATGAGAATTATTGGTGTCTTCAGAATTGTTACCATGATATCTCAGAGTATCTCTACTCAACGCACCGTCTTGTCTTCAACGGTCAAAAGACTCAATTGGGTCTTGTTGATTTCGTATCTCGGGAACATCAGGAAGAGGGGGAAGCAGTGGCAAGGAAACACGTCCTTGATTTAATGGAAAGTAAATACAGGCAAATCTGGGACAATATTTTAATAAATGTGCATCCTTACGATTACTGGGATATTAATTGGACTGATATTGAATATTCAGTATCCATGCAATGTGAGCAAGAAGTATTAGAGGATGGGTCTGAGGCACATGCCAAGAGTCTTGAACATGCAATAGAAGCGCATGACTTTAAGTTGGCCAAATATATATTAAAGTCCGCAACAGTTTGCGAAATACGATCTGTTCTCCATACTGTGCTTGAGAACTTTGAACTTTTGGTACCATTAATACGTGAGGTTTCTGGGTATTTCCTAAAGGTTTGCAAAGATGAAGATGCAAGAGATTTATATAAGCATGTTGAAGACCTATGCTTAAAGACGAATAATGGATTTGTTCTACGCTGGCTGGCCTATATTCTATATTCCACTGAAATTGTTAAATTAGAAGAAATTAAGCCTGTCCTTTATTCGCGATTTGCCTTGCCAGAAGAGCTACTCCTTGCTGCGGCTTGGGAGGACCTTCCAAGGATCAAGAAGCAGCGAACGAAAATAAGTGAAATGTCCGAACATGATAAGTTGATGTATATATTGTCTACATCTAAATTGACACAGGACGAACAGAGGCCATTACTTCAAAAGTTTAAGAATAGTGATAATATATTAGAAAAGTCGTACTATAAGTATGTGATGTATTTGAGGAGGGAACAAACCCAATCAACC
>CAYWRR010000012.1:0-23279 GCA_964460425.1 uncultured Nitrososphaera sp. | reverse complement strand
ATACTGCTATGATATAGAGGATAACCCTAGGCGTATCGAATTTACTTTGAAGAGAATCATACTTTCTCATTTAGACAACTTTGATAGCGGAACTAATATGAATAATGCAGTTACAGCTGCAGATAATATCCAAGCCAGCTCATAGCTATTCTCCTCTGCAACATAAGTAAAAATGAGAGGTATCCACAATACCCCAATAAGCGATAGCCCATTAACCCAGGCAACCTTTAGTGTATCATAATAAGAAGGATAATTGAGAAGATTGTCCTTCTTATTATGGATATTTCTTCTGTTGGCCCCTAGAGTGGTTGTTGTTGCATTATTTCTATGATCTGGTATGCCCTCAATCAAAAGTGTTCGCGCTCTCTCATAAACTACAGTAAATGCACCACCTGAGAAAAATCCTGTGAGGATAACTGATGTAATGGTTAAGTATAGGCTGCCAAGCGATAGTCCGACTATAGCCATGCTGGTTCCAATTCCACAAATAAGTAAAAGTGTTCTTGTATCTCTTACCTTGTCATGAAGTCCTCCAATTATTGGAGCTGCAACAATGGCAAAAATTAAAGGTAGGCTTGCAATAGTTCCAGCAAGTTCTGCAGAGAAGCCCAGATTCTCTAGATATACTACAATGAATATTAATTCTACTGCCCAAGCTGCTTGAATACCGATGAGAATAATACCAAGATAGAGTAGGGTACGGTTCGATAATACTCTTAAAACATCTAAAATTTTCAATTTTTCTGCTTTTTTTGCGGGTTGAGAATCCTTATTGTCCAATCTAGCATCATATCCGAGAGTTATATCGCTTCTTGGAATGGTCATAATCATAAACAATGCAGTAACAAGACCTAATATACCGCTCAGCATAAGGCTAATCCTCCACCCAACCATTTGTGCAATAATTATCCATGCAAATATGCCAATAATTCCGCCCATTGAATGGGCAGAGTTCATAAGGCCTATCGAGAAGCCTGGAAATCCTCTCTTACCATGCCTTGCAATAAGGATTACAGCTGAGCTAAAGAAGAAAGCCATTCCAAATCCTACTATGAAGCGTAACCAGATTAGCTCTGACGATGAGAATACTAACCCACAAAGAAGAGCAGCCATTGAAGATATTGTTATTCCAACAATGGCAGAAATACGCGGATTGTATTTGGCTGCAAATATGCCTGCAGGAATTTGAAATAAACCTATCCCCATAAAAAATGCCGCAGATATAGAACCAAGCAGAGAGACATCATTGTTAAATTCTAACGCAATTAGGGGGAATATGGCGTATATGTTAAACCAATTTATACCATATACAATTCTGGCAAAAATCAAAGAAAATGATGCTTTGGCATCTGAACTCAATATCATTTTGTTCTTCTTATTTGTCCTCATATTCAATACAGTACCAAATTTTTAGTTTAGTATATTTAGATACATTACATTTTTCTCAACTAATAGTGCTGACCTATCCACATGGATCTTGATGGAAGTGCCGAGCAAGAGTTGTTATCCAAAGTCATAATTCCAAATACACTGATAAAATACTTCCAGCTGATTATTTTTGCTTTTTTGTCACCATCATGCTAGACATATCTATGTTAAAGAATGTTTTGAGTATTCCAATGTATGTCTGTACCGGCGGTGGAACTTCATCTTCGCATGCAACATTCATGTTCCAAGCGTTTATCCATATCACCATGCTCTGCAATATGTTTACAAACCGCCTGTACTCATTCGGTGTGACTTCAAGCGCATCAATATATCTTTCTGCAAGAAGCCATGATGCAGTAAAGTCGATGCAGTCGGTTCCATAGATCGACCTTATCTGCTGCTGTATAGACCTTGCATGTTTGAATGGTTTTTTATTAACAAAGAATGGGAACTCCACTTTGTCTGGAAGCGTCATGCTAAGGGGAGCCCATATCGTTATTACCCTTGCACCAGCCTTAAGGTCTTTGCTGAATCGTTTTGTTACAGCGTCGACAAAGTCTGAGTCACTGAACCAGAATAGCAAAATTGTTGCGTCAGAAATATCGGCCTTGCGTAAATCTGTATTTATTATATAAGCATTCTTGATGTGGGCAATATTCCTGCGAGCGTTGTCAGCCAAAGATTTATCAATCTCTATACCGACAGATCTTTTGACACCAAATTCTTTTGCCGCAATTACTACGGCGTTGCCTTCTCCACAGCCAAGGTGGCAAAATATATCGCTCTCTTTTAATCTGGCAAAATTGAATATCTTCCTGATGACATTATCACTAAGTGAAACCCTCTCACCTCTGAGCACTGATTGTGGCAGAGATGATAGAAAGTCGCGTAGTTCCAACTGTACATTACTTGATTTTCGTCCTAGAATAAAAAAGTAAGGTTTGACCTCAGTATCAGCATGGATATGTAGGACACTAACTGTAGCTGTCGTGTCGCGCAAAGTAGAAGTATATGATCGTACAGATATGTGCTGATCCGCATGTTGCGATCGCATAAGGTCAGGATACCAACATAAGCAAGAATCAAGTCTGCATTTGACACCATCAGCAAGATGAAGACTCTAGGACGCAAAATATTAGGGGCACCAAGCAGCCAAGTCTACGGCCAATCTACCGTAATATCTCCAATCTGTATATAAACTCTGAATGCGATAAAGTCCACATACACGGTAGTGTAGAATAAGGGTTGACTTCTGCTGACATTATGTAGTACAATAATCATCATCATGTTGGCTGTTACTGTGGTATCGTATTACTACTATGGCTCAAGATGGCTTCTTGAAAGTTACAACTCAAACCCGCCATGAAAGTGGAAAAAAGAAATGCAAATGTAAGCTAAGCTATACCTCTACGTACATCGTATCATTCTCAACAGTCACCTTGTAGTTGCCAAGCTCACGCAGTTTTTGTGGGAACCAGATTAGATTGCCAGTGGTAATATCCCACTTGGCACTATGCCATGGACATATTAGTTCCCTTCCATTCAGCTCGCCTTCATGAAGCTCTGCTCCAGCGTGACTGCAGGTGTCCCCAGTGGCATAGTACTGACCTCCTACGTTTGCTACAAGTATCTCCTTGCCTCCCACCGTGAGATGAGTCATCTTGCCTTCGCCAATATCTGAAGCTTTGCCGACCATTGCCTTTGCCATACGCAGAATCTTTGAAATTGTGCCACTATTTTAATTTCACTAGTCATGAGGTCGACAAAATTTTTGAATTGCTATTACTTTTTGCTGCAGGAATATCGTGACTGTATTCGCCCGCCATAGAAAAAGATGCCGTTGCATTGACTATCTAGGTAATGCCTATAGCGAACAGCTTGTCTAGAATGTTAACCTCTGTTGAATAGTAACTTTTCCAACTTTTAGTCACCTTTGTAAGGCCTCAGCTTTTCTTTCGCAAGAGGGTGCACTGGAGTAAATCGAAGGTGGAGCCCGCAGCAAATACAGTGGATATCGTTGCATTTGAAATATACCTCGCATCTGCGGCAGTATCTTAACCCTTTCTGGTATGGGTTTTGCACTCTGCGTCCGTCTGGGACAAGCCTAGTGCATAGATTCTTGCAGGTCAATATTGTTAGAAACAAAGGAGTCAGCTTATAACTACGCAGGCACCGTGGGGAGGGGGGGGGAGAAGATCTTTCGCTATGTACACGAAATATATGCCCTATGACAATAGGAGGTAGCAATGTGTGTTGCCATCCTCGTGGCTCTTGCTTCAGCTGGAATTTTGAGTGGCATACTTGACGCAATAACTGGCCTAATAACAGAGTATGGCTACCCCGCAGTCTTTGCAGCAGCGTTATTTGAAGTGATATTTCCTCCTATCCCAAGTGAAGTCATCTTTCCGCTGGTTGGGTTCATATCCCAGAATGGAGGACTTGGACTTGAAAATGCAATTGGCATGGCGACTATAGGTGCACTTGGATCGACTGCAGGGGCAGTTCTGATCTATTTTGTATCTGCGAAAGTGGGAAGGACGGCAGTCGCCCGCTTTGGCAAACGAGTTGGGATAAGCGAGCAAGAGATTGAAAAGGCAGAGAAGTGGTTTGAAAAATATGGATCAATTGCAGTATTTACCGGAAGGATTATACCCGGAATCCGTGAGATAATTTCAATACCTGCCGGCATAGGTCAGATGAATTTTGCAAAATTTGTCGGATATACGTTTGCCGGCTCGCTTTTGTGGTGCATTACCTTGACGCTTACTGGATATTACCTTGGCGAAGCGTGGAGCAGGTTTTCAGAACCAGTCTCATCCGCATTCACCATTGTCACCTTCATGGTTATTGCAGTAATAATCTTAGGCGTTGGTTTCTGGTACAAGAGGCGCAAAAGAGCTCCTGCAAAACAATGACTACAATGCTGCTTTCATGAGGAAGCATAGGAGTGCCTTTTGTGTATGTAGTCTATTTTCAGCTTCTTGCCATACCACCGACCACTTGCCGTCAATAACATCTGCAGTTACTTCCATGCCGCGCTTGGCTGGCAAGCAGTGCATGAATATTGCATCCTTTTTCGCAAGCTTCATCATGTCTATATTAACTTGATAGTTTGGAAGAAACGCCGCTTCCCTCGTTGTACGCTCACCTTCCTTACCGATCGAGATAAAAGTATCTGTGGCTATAATGTCAGCGTCTCTTACCGCCGAAGCTGAGTTGTCAGTTATCGCGATATCTACCCCTGTTTTTTTCCCTTCAGCCTTGGCAAGCTTCACAATCTCTTCGAGTGGTTCATAGCCCTTTGGGCAGGCGGCAATCATGCTTATGCCTGTCTTGGCGCATCCAAGCATAAGGTCATTGCATACATTGTCACCATCTCCAAGCCAAGCAAGTTGTAGCCCCTTTAGCTTTTTCTTGTGTTCCTGTATTGTCATAAGGTCGGCTAGAATCTGACATGGGTGAAATGAGTCTGAAAGCCCATTTATTACTGGCACTGAAGCATATCTAGCCAAGATCTGGATATCTTCATGATTATAGACCCGCGCCATTATGCAATCCAAATATAGTGAAAGGGTTTTGGCTGTATCTTCGATCGTTTCGCCTCGCGACAATTGGATGTCATTTGCACCAAGGTAAACTGCGTCTCCGCCTAGCTGATACATGCCAACTTCAAAACTGACTCTAGTTCTAGTCGACGGTTTTTGGAAGATCATGCCAAGCGTTTTTCCACGCAAAAATGGCCGAAATTTGCCTCTCTTTTGCTCGTGCTTGAGCTTGCTTGCAAGCATCAGGATCATACCGATCTCATTTGTGCTCAGATCTGCGATGCTTAGGATGTCTTTCTTACTTGAGGAGATCTTCAATGTCTTCATCTGTTAGATAGACTACTTTGTCTTCTTCTTGCTCTTTAGTGTCCTTATCTTCCCGTATATTCCTATCCTTATCGCTGATCTGCTCCTCTTCTTCCTTCAGACCCGCCCTTTCATTTTCTTCTTCCTCTCCTTCCCACTTTTCTTCTAGCTTGTACTTCTCCTTCTTGTCGCCCTCTTCCTCCTCTTTGCTGCGATCTTCGTTAGTTCTTTTCTTGCCAAAGAATCCAAACCTGCTCTTTTTCTCTTTGGACTGCTCCTTAATCTTGGGTTGCTCAGGCTGATGCACAATAGGTTTTGGTGCAAGTTCTTTGACCTCTTGCTGCTCATGAAGGGCAAGCCCGTCAATAGGTCTAGACGTCTTGACAGGAGGTGTGGACAGCAGTAGTGCGTCTTTTTCCTCTTCCCTGATGGTTTGTGGATTTTCTGACTTAGCTTTTTCAACTACTATTTCCGAAATCTTCGGTATCGATGTACCTTCCTCTACGCTTACGCCTACCTGCCCCTCGCCTTCAAATAGTGACTCAATGAACTTGTTAGAGTCAAAAGGCTTAATATCGTCATAGCCCTGCCCCATGCCAATGTATACAATTGGCCTTGAAGTAATGTGCGCAATTGAAATCGCTGACCCTCCCTTCGCATCTGCATCTACCTTGGTTAATATGGCACCATCAAAATTGGTATAGTGGAAAAACTCCCTTGCCTGGCTTATTGTGTCATTGCCAGCAAGCGCGTCGCCTATAAACAACTTTACATCAGGCTTGACGACTCTTACTATTTTGCCCATTTCATCCATCAAGTTCTTTGAAGTCTGCATCCTACCAGCAGTGTCCATTAGAACTATGTCGATATGGTTCTTTTTCGCGTGATCGTATGCATCCCGCCCTACAGAAGATGGATCGGCTCCATATCTCTGTTTGACTATCTTAAGAGATAACCTATTTGTATGCTGTTCGAGCTGCTCGATAGCACCTGCCCTATGGGTGTCACCAGCCGCTATTACCACCGAAAAGCCAGCCTTTCGCAAGAGGTTTGCTATCTTGGCAACAGTAGTAGTTTTCCCTGTCCCGTTAATACCTAGGAAAACAATGACAAAGGGTCCACTCTTGGCTTCCTTTTTCATCTTTATCTTTTCAATCAAGTCAAACCTATCGGTCTGCGCAAAAATTTCAGCCACTGCTGTTCGCAATTTTGACTGGATTATCTCGGTTGCTTCCTGCTCTTTTTCCAGCTTTAGGCCAACCAGCTCTTCTTTCAGTTTCGCAGATAGGCCGTCAACTACTTCCTGTGCCACGTCGCTTTCCAAAAGCGCGATCTGGAAATCAAGCAGCAAGTCATCAAGAAGTTTTTCGGTAAGCTCTTTCTGAGCAACGCCCTTCGCTGCTCTAGAAAAAGCCTTCTTCAGTTTATCAAACATGATTATTTTCAACCAGAACGAGCATTAACCAGGTTGCTGGGCAGCCTGTATCATCTGGTTTATCTGGGATTGCAACTGGTTTATACGCATTGCTATTTCCTGTCTTTGAGCCTCAAGCTGTCTTGCTGCTACCTCATACTCTTTGATCCTGGTTTCCACGTAGTTGAGTGCATCTTCCCTGCTCTTTTCAATGGCGACGCCAGCATCCAAGTTAATGACCAACTTCTTTATAGGAGGTACCGTAGTCTTAACATAAACACCAATGCCGATAGGCATTAGCGACTCCACGTCAGACTCAGAAGTAATGTTTTGAATCGTATTTGAAGCTAAATGGGCCTCTTCCATTAACTTGCTTACTGTCACTTGTCGTGTCATGATGTCATTCATATATGCTTCAAGAATCCTTGACTGCTGGACCAATTCATTTATCCTCTGCTCTATTGAAGCCAATTCCTGCTGCCTCGATTGATCGCTAGCTGCGCTCATTAACTTAACTGTCCTTGATAGATTTTTAAAGCTTTAGATTCCTGATATCTTTAGCATATCGCTCATCTTGACCTTCATACCATATCGCTCTTCTTCGCTCTTCATATGGCGGTATAATTTGAGCATATCCATCCCATGCTTTAGCATGTTGAACCTGCCTGTTATTTTCAGCTTGATGAATTTGAAGACAAGAGAATATATCTTGAATTTTTCTAGCACTGTATGCCGGTATGCTGTCAGGTCATGAAGGTTCTGGACAAAGAGTTCGGCGCACCAAGTCGATGGAATTATGCCCTCGCCTAGCAGAGAATATACGGTACCTATTGACTCACCTACTCCTATCGACTTGCGACCATCAGTAAAGGGCTCGCAGTTTTCAGGAGGAGTCAGCCTGACAGGCCGTCCTACCTTTTTTATTACTTCACAGTCGTACCTGTTCAAGAATTCATCTACAAAGTGGTTGTGACTTTTTAAGAAATCACCTGCCCCGATATGGGCCTGGCCATTGTCAAGCGGAAAATACCAGAAGTAACCAGACATATACGGAAATGCTCGCAAATAGAAATCGTCAAAGGGCTCCTTGCCCTGATGGTAGCGAACCTTATATTGCACGCAGGGAATCCATGTCTCATTTCTAACTCTTGGCAGATAGTTGCGGTGAAAGCCAGTCGAATCGATAATGATATCAAAGTCAGATTCGAGCTCATCCTTTCTTGGAGCCCGTCCAAACTTTATTTCTGTGCCCCTTATCATATCTTGGATCAGACGTAGCTTGTCATAGCTCACCATTCCCTTGAGTCTAATGTCGACGCTGCCTCTCTCCTCCAAGCCCACCTGCATGTGTTGGCCCTTATGCAAGACATAGTCATCGAAATTAAGGCCACACCTTCCTGCAAGACCTGCCATCACATTTTCACATGTGGCCCAAGCACATACTGCATCATGCTCATCCTTTTGCATACGCTCAAAACCCACTACGTGAGTGTTATGATCATCGCTCAGCCTATTCATAAGATATGCACCTGCTACCCCGATTCCGACAACTGCTATCTTCATGCCTTTGTTTCTATCTTGTCAAAGTATGTCATAAAAACTATAACATTATGTAACCCTAAAACCTTAGCAAAAGAATTGTCGAAAAAGGAGAAGAATAAGAAGATACAGATGCCCGGCGCTGCACGCGCAGGCATTGGTCTTTTGATTATGGGTGCCCTGTTAGTCGGATTTGGACAATACCTTGAGAGAGGCGCACTATCACTTTATGGTGTAATAATTGTAGCTTGCGGGTTTGTATTGTACATTATGGCGTCAATCATTGCTAAACGAAGAGCTAAAATCTAGGATGCTATATTCCTTTTCTCTTTTTGAGACTGCAGTCTCCTATCATACGCGTATGTACTCTGCATATTATAATCTTGTCATTACTACCCTCTTTTTCCCTTGTCGATAAGAATATGACTTTGTGCATTCAACAACTGTTGGAAGAAGTAACAGTCCTTATATGTTAGGTCTAAATTATGCTTGGATGGAGCTTGCAAGGGACAAGGAAAAAGCGGGTGCTGGCAACTGTGGTGGAGCACTTGCTACCGCGTACAGGATTCTAGTCGCAATAGGCGAGGCCAAAGATGCCAAAAAGCTTGTCTCAGTAAAATGGGTCCAGATCTCTGGCGCGAACTACAACACAAATGGAGACGGTGGCATGCGGTTTCTTGAAAAATTAAGCATTTCTGCCAAGTTCGCATTAGAGACTACAATAAATCCAATGGGATATAACGGGAGCAAACTTGAGGACATTCCTCACAGTTTTCTGGGGAGACAAGAAAAAATAGCTAGTTCATATGAATGAATGGGCGCAACACCGTTTTTACAGTACACCTTATGAGGCTTTTGACCTTCAGCGAAAGAGCATAGTTGTTAGCTTTGAAGAAAGCAATGCTACAGTATTTTTCAAACTCGCTTTTAGGACTAAGGACAAACAAAGAAGGAGCACTCCCAGCACTATCCAGCTCCGTTACGGGCAAGACATAGCTTTCTGACCTGCAGCTTCAAGAGGCGAAGAACCCAAAATCTCGATTGAAAGTGACTTTGATATTAAGACTGAGCTTGACTAGGGTTTTTTGAGTTATTCTGGAGGCAGGGCAGTCAAAGACGGCTCTGTCTCGCACTCAACAGCATCGATAAACCAGACACTATAGATGCAAACGCACTTTGTGCAGCAATGGGTACATACGGTTCCTGTGGCATGTTCAGTTTTGAAGAGAAGGCAAAATAAAAAATTTCCTTTCGAAAGAGGCCCAGCTGGTTATGGACAATTTAAGAACTACTGAGGATGCCTACATTATGACTCTTGTCATCCTTCAACTTGGAATAAATGAGCTGAAGCTGCTTGCCAAGCTTAAATCAAAAATTCACAAGAAGCTGCATCATCTTTTGTTCACATAAAATTTATAATAACGCGGTGAAGATAGGTCTTGCAGCCAAGATCGAAAAATCGAGGCGATCTTGGATGCGATTCCTGCACCTGTCTTACACCATAGGTTACTAAAGACAGGTACGATGCAGTGATTACAAACAGCCTCAAGGGAGCGTACTACCTGTCCAAGTCCAATGAACTAAAAGTCTCTCTCAAAGATATCAAGACAATTGCTTAGGACTATGCACAGTGATAATTTCTAATTGTCGCAGAATTGTGGGCGGTACTGATGAGGGAAAAACACTGGTCACGATCCAGCTGATAAATTTTCTTGCGATGGTCAAAGCCAAACTTACACAATAACAGATCCACTGCATGAGCTATATGGCAAGTCACTGAAAGGATCGGACCTCATACTTCCATATGCCCTTGGAAGCAGTGTAAGTGCGTATGCAATACAATACACTCCCTCAGAGAACAGTTATTGTGCCGGTCTTGGCAGTTGGGAATGCTCCATGTGTAGTTGTATCTTCCAAAGCAGACATCACTACAGTCTCTGGTTGTGTCCTAGCCAATATCCCTGTTGTCGACCTGCCAAATGGGACACCATTTTCTTGATTAAATCAAGGGTTGCGGGGAAGAGTTGAGCTCGATACCAGAACAATCGTGGCGGGGTTTTCATGGCGAGTATATACTAGAAATGGACTAAATACAAGAAGTTCTTCATGCACTTGTTACCTCCGCGTACTTGAAAACCTTTTATTGGCGTAACTGAAATATCCTAGTAATTGGCAAGCTTTTGTCCTGAATGTGGAGGGGAGCTAAAGTATGACCTTACTAGCAAGAGCTTTATATGCAAAAGCTGTGGGCTTTTTGCTTCCAGTGAAAAGATAGATGAGTTGCGCGACAGGTCCAAGACATCAAGAGAAGACCCTCGCAGAAAGCGTCATGACGAATACCTTGACTGGTGGCAATCTTCAAAAAAGGACAAACAGCAAAAGTAAATACTAACAGCTATGTATCATATGCACTTGCAGCATCTGCAATATCTTTTTTTAAGGGAATCATCTGCTCCTCCTTGATAGTTTTTAGAACTGTCATCAATTCTGCTTCCGTTATTTGAGGAATCCTGCCTATCTTGTTCATTACTATATTCCTCATCTCTTCAAGGCTTTTTGCACGTATCTTCAAAAGTAGATCGAATTGCCCGTACATTTCATGTAACTCCAGTATTTCATCAAACTGTAATAGCATTGAGATTACTTGATCTGCTGAACCTACGTTAATATTTATTCCTATGAAGGCAAGATGATCATAGCCTAAGAGCACATTGTCTGTTGCAATCGTGAATTTGCGAAGGATGCCAGCTGCCAGGAGCCTCCTGACCCGGAGATGTACTGTAGCATCGGATATTTCAAGCTCCTTCGCTATATCCACAAATGCGCGGGATGCATCTCGGCTCAAAATATCCAATATCCTGAGGTTGACCTCGTCCAGCAATTCGGAGCGTAATAGCACAAAAAGAGTACAATCCTTCGATTTATTAACGATTCGTGCTCGAATGATTAATAACTCTTGGACTTCGCTAACAACCAAATATGCCTTGCTGTACGAAGTGTCGAAAAGAAGAGAGCATCTACTACAGAGCACATTCTGGTGAATACCTATGTAAGAAATGCTTCTTGCGCTCAATTGAAAGCAAGGCTGCAAAGACGATTTCGAAGTATTCTATGATAGAGTATGGTGACAAGGTTGCTGTAGGAGTTTCTGGTGGTAAAGATAGTTTGTCTCTATTGTACATCTTAAAGATGCTTTTTGATCAGCATCCAAACAATGGCAATGAATTAGTCGCAGTCACGATAGACGAAGGCATCAGAGGGTATCGTAATGAATCACTCCAGATAGTGAAGGACTTTTGTGCACAGCTTCATATAGAAAGCAAGATCCTCAGTTACCAGTCACTCTTCGCAATAGACATGGATCAGGCCATGATCCAGCGATCATCACAAAAAATATCATCTTGTTCAATATGTGGCACATTCCGCAGACGTGCAATAGATATTGTTGCAGAAATAGTAGGAGCTGACATAGTTGCGACTGCACATAACATGGACGATCAACTGCAAACGTTTATGATCAACTTGTTGGCAGGCGACGTAGAGCGCATAGGCTGGATTTATCCAGAGCCTGTGCAATACACACAAACTGGCATGAAAAAAGTCAAGCCCTTTGTCGAAATTTATGAATACGAGATCGCATTCTATGCCCTCCAGCGTGCCATCCCATTTCAGTCAGAAGAATGTCCCTACATGAACGAAAGCATACGTACAGATTTGCGGGAATTTTTCAATAGACTTGAGAGGGATCATCCAGGCATCAAATACAATGCCTACAATTCGATGACAAAAGTCTCAAAAGTTCTCCGCAGCAGTATGCTGCCTTCTCAAACCAAGAAGTGTTCAAGATGCGGACGAGTTTCGACAGGCGATATCTGCTCAGTGTGTAGGACATTGAGTATTCTATAGCATCCAACAAGCAAATATAGTCATTTTACCAAAGGTATACAGAGGCAGGGAGGATCGGGGTGCTAGCCGTGCCCCATACTGGAAATCGGCTTCATGCCAGGATCAGTAACTGCCGGGTAAATCCGCTGGTAGGAGGTACCCGCTTGCCTTGCTGAAATGAAATCATGCCGTGCTGGATGGTTATGAGTGGCGATCTACGCGAAGGCGGAGTCTCGACTGCAAATCGCCGAAATGGGTGAGGTCCGGGAGGGAGCAACCCTAAGGCGTCATAACCCTGCTGGCACGTCTACGTGGTGGATCTTGCGAGGTCTGAAATGGGACCTTTTGCCAACGGTGGTACCGGCAGGCTGCCTCCGATCTTTTATAGCATGGTTTAAATTGAGTTCACCAAAATCCTTTTTGTTAATTGCCTATTGATCCCAATTTTCAGACAAAGATGTTTCCTACAACCTATGATACGCTTAAGGTGTGGAAAAATGCATCAAGTACCATTGGGATTTATGGCACTGACGTGGCAGTTGACTTTGATTCGTGTATAGGTGACGGCGCGTGTATTGAAGTATGCCCTGTAAATGTGTTTGATTGGCACGGCGCGGGTGCTGACAGGAAAGCTATGCCTGCAAGAGAACGTGACTGCATTTACTGCTTTGGATGTGAAGCAGTATGCCCAAAATTTGCAATAAGGGTGACAAAGCGGCAAGCATGACAATCAGAATAGATGAGAAACGGATTTTTGAAGTAATAGAGTATAAAAAACCCAGATCAGTTGCACTAAATGGGCCGGAGGCCTTGATCCCAAAATTGCAAGATGTAGCGGACCATATAGCTGAAATGTTTGACATTCACGTCTATATCTTAGGTGATACATGCTGGGGTTCATGTGACCTTAATACGCATGCTGCAGACATGTTGGCCGCAGACATTCTTTTCAATATCGGTCATACCATCGCAATGGATGCTTTTGGCCAGAAGGTCATAATGATAGACGCATTTGATGACATCAGCTTTGATACAGTAGCCAAGAAATGCGCAAGAGATCTTGTAGGAAAGTACAATACAGTCTCACTTGTAACTGACAGCCAACACGTTCACAAAATAGATTGCGTGAAAAAAATATTTGAAGATCATGGCTACAACATAATAATTGGAAGAGGCAGAGGCCAACTTCGTGACGCACAGGTATTTGGTTGCGAATTTTATCCAGCCTATAGTCTACAAAACCAGGTTGACGCCTACATTTTCCTGGGACAAAGCATGTTTCACGCTTCTAGCGTGGCTTTGTCTACTGAAAAACCGACATTCATGCTTGACCCATATTTTGAAGAATACGCTGAAGTAAATGAATTTGCCCAAGGCATGCAAAAGAAAGCAGTACTGTCGATCTATAAGGCTCTAGATGCCAAAAAGATAGGAATCGTCATCGGGCTGAAGGAAGGCCAGTTTGCCCATGTACGAGCACTCGAATTGAAAAAGGAATTCGAGAAATTGGACAAGAAGGTCCAGATGATAGCCTTGACAGAGATAACCGAGGAACGCATCCAGATTTTCAAAGGTGTAGATGCTTTTGTGCAGGTTGCCTGTCCAAGGATAGGTACAGACAACCATTTCGAAAAGCCAATGCTGTCAGTGCCCCAGGCCCTTTCGCTTATCAAGCTTATCAAGAAAGAGCCCATAGGTGACTTTCTCAAGATTCAACATTGGCTCTAACTTCAACGGTGATTCCTCCAATATATCAGAATCCTACACCGAATTTTCATTTTATTATAAAGATATAGGTAAGTACTATCAGGAACTGAAAAATATACAGCAAATAAATATACATGAACTATATCTTACTCAAATCTTTTACAAAAAGAGTCTGAAAAGGTTATATAAATTTTGCGAAATCTAGTATTTTTGACGTAAAGAAATTGTATAAATCTTAAATAGACATAATGCGTAAATGCTGCTGGTATATGACTAACTGGGGCTAATATTGCCTTAGCTAGTAGGTTAGTCGTTGTTACCAGGTGATAAGAAAAATGACTTGTAAAGGTATATGTATACGTCACAAGGCTCAGAAGCCTGTTGGCTCAGGCAGGTATGCTAGCGGACAAAAAAGATGCCAGATATGTGAGATATTTATAAAGTGGGATGGCCTTTGGTGCCCATGCTGCGGGTATAGGCTTAGGACTAAGCCTAGGAATCTGAAGTACAAGGCAAAACTGAGGGCAAGAACTAGGAAGCAAAATGAGCTCAAGGTGGCCAAGCCAATTACTGTTCGCATAAGGTAGGCCAATGGAAAGCGAACTAGAGGTTGTTGTAACCAAGATCGTTAGCCGAAGCACTGCTCGTAATTTTCTTCTCAGCACCACCTTTTTCCAAAATGGCTGCTTTATCGTTATAACAGAAGGCCAGCCACACATAGGTGCTGTTTCAATAGCCATCAGTGCGTCAAACAAGATTAGCACTGCTAAGGTTATACCAAGCAAGTACGATTCAATTTTTGTCAGTACTGTGGCAGAGAAGATATCATCCATGATAAATGGCATATCCTTGGTATCGCTACACAGCAAGAGACAGCTTCAGCTTGATGACATGAAGGCAATCATGGAAGAGGTAATGAATACCATCGGTAGCAAAAGATATGAAAAACAATAGCACAGATCTGCATGGTTTCTTGTTGATGCTTCAAAGTGAGAATGAACTTGTCCGCGTAAAGTGCGACGTTGATGCTGAATATGCGCGGCAGGAAGAGCGGAGTCGTGTGCAATGTTATAGCGACTCCCAGAAGGTCTTGCCTTGCTCTTGGAGGTATGTCTCCCAAAGCAGATGAAGCAGATGTCAAGAAGACTATCCATGCTCGCGTAACTGAAGCTCTTCATAGCCTATTAGAGCCTCGCAGACTCAAGCGGCAGGCTATTTGAGGAAAACTCATCTAAAAGCTTTACTACCTTATAATAGTAACCCCTTTTGAAAAGGATGCCAGACCATTCATTACATCCTTGATAGTATTTTCGAAGAATCAGGAAACGGCAAGCAGAACCAGTCGACTGACTCGCTCCTGGCCCTGATGATCATCACATGGCAATCATGCAATAGCCATTGCCGCGGAATATCGTAGAACATGTGATGTCCATGAGATGCATATAGCCAACTCCCATCTTGAGGGCAAGCTTATACTCTCAAAGACAGGCTATTCGCAGATATATGCGCCAAGTCATGCCGAGATCGTTCTTGAAGGAAGGATCCTAAATGACAAGATGTGGAGGAATGGATGGTCGAAATGCTCCGCAATGATGCCATCTATTATGATATTCCGCCTATCTATGTCGAACATCGCCTGCTAATGCCCTTTCCGGTTGAGGCAAAAATGTATGATTATATTAGAAATGTAGTACCTATTACTCAGTGCAAACATTCCTTACAGAGGGCGGGAGCAACTGTCTATTGGCTGTAATATAGATAAAAAAGCGTTTAGGGGGCGAACCTAACAATGCAATCGGCTGCATTTACGGCTCATCCCTCGCTCAAGATGGTGATAGTGGTAGATAACAACATCACACCCCTAGACCCGATTGTAATAGATTATGCAATCGCTACAAGCGTCAAGCAGATAGAGATTTTATCATAGTTGCAAATGCAAAAGGATCTAGTCTATCCATCAAGCTACCAAGATAATTTACTCACGACGAAGGTGGGCATCAAGGCAACTGCGACTAGACTCAAGGCAAAAAAGATATTTGAGATCGCCAAAATTACACGAGAAGAAAAACTAATCTTTCTAACTACCTTTAGATCAGGACAAGAGATTAAATAACCTCTTCTATATTATAGACAATAGTACAATAGTTATGAAGTCCAATAATTATGCTATGAAGGAATGGCATCTTGAACATGTTGAAAAGGTGATCGTTCGTTTTGTAAAGGGTATTTCTCCTGATGCATCTTCTTTTGAAAAACGAAATTACAAAAGGTATAGCACAGTCTCAAGCTGTGCGAAGCAAATTGAGTATGACATAAAGCATGGAGTCTCAACAGATGAAGTACTAAATGTTATGAGAAAGATAAGGCATGATAAGAAGTTTCATGACTTGCAAAAGAATCCAGAATCTCTACAGCGGCTCGATGAGCTAGAAAGGCAGATTTCTATTCCAAAAAAAGTGGCTTCTACATGGTATTAGAAAATGTCCGAATACCGTTTTACTGACGGCAATCTCCTCGTTCTATATGCTATACACAAAAGCAAACCGGTAGCAGCAGATAACGAGCTTTCAGATTACATCAAAGAGCGCATAAAAGTCGGCCTTGAAACGTATGGCATGATCATGAGGTCAAGGCCAGACAAGCATAAGACTATGGTCATGATAGTAGGAGCTCCCGGGCCGGCTGAAAAGGTTAAACAAGAACTAGTCAAGGGCGGAATCAGAGACGAGATTATTGCAATAGATACTGATTCGCAGAACATGGCTCAGACCATCAGCAGAATGGCAGATATGATAAAGACCAAACCAAACCCGCCTTTTATCTACTTTGTAGGCTCTGTTTGGCTGCATGACATTTTCAAATCGACAGTTATGGGCAGGCTTAAGGGCTATAAGGTACAATTCTACGGAGCCCTTGATCACCGGCCAGTAGATGAGGTGGAGAGAGAAAAAGCACTTGATGTTCCCAAGAGGAGTATGGAAAACTACAAGCAGCAGGCCAAAAACAAGGCAGTAGACATGCTACTTGATATCATGTTTCCAGACTAGACTTCTGTGCTTCCTTGACAATATTTCATACGATAGTAACTCGTCATCATCTAGCTTGCCATAAGCCCAAGTACCTTCCAGATCCATATACTAAAATAAAAATTTGCCAAGGCCAGCATTTCTACCGATTCTTGATCTTCATAACACTTACAGAAACACTGTGTATGTATTGAACCTTACTGCTATCGTATTGTTGTTGGTGGAGTCGTCTGTGCTAGAGCATTGTAGGTGATGATTGCCAAGTCTGCAATGAGTATTACAATAGCAGCAACGGCTGAAGATATTGGGAGGGTTGTTCTTGGTCTTATCACATTCTTTTTTTCTTACATCTCTCTAATCTATAAGCAATTCTATCCCGTTGGAGCAATACTATATTCTTCGTAAATGTTCAATTTGGTAAATCTAACCTATCCTGGGTTCAACGCTACTGCATATGACAGGGTTACTTATTCTTCCCTTTTTCGGTGGTGGGATGGTTGTTAGTTACACACAGAGCTAGTCCTTAGAAGAACTTTATTATTATGCTACTAGTGAAAACTTATTGAAAATAGGAGTCTATTTGCGTGGGTGAGTGGGTGGTGCAATGTAGTACGGTGCGTTCCTAGTAGATAAGTATCAATCATGTTTTTAGGAACATAGATAATGATAATTAATATACCATCAATAAAAGGCAACAACCTAACAACTAAACAAAAAAGAAAAGCGTGGAAGACGCAAACAAAACAAGAACTAGAAGCCCTGCTTCTAGGGTTCACGGCCGGAAACGTGGGGAGTAGCGTGTACTTGATGGATGCAGCCGGGGGATGGTGCTACACTAAAACATAAGTAGCCTAAAACCAATTGCGGATGCATCTACGCCAAAAATAGATTATGAAGTAGAACGTAGATTATGGCGACAAGAAGAACAACCAGGTCGAGGATTGAAGAATACTGGTAAATCTTAATGGTGTTAGGCTTCTTTATCTCTATCTTGGGCTTTTTGGTGAGAATGTAGGAGTCAGACTATTTGGGTTCTTTCTGTCTATTGTAGGAACAATAATGTATATAGCCGCAGGAGATAGAAAAAGGGGAAAAGACACGACCGTAATCGGTGGCGGCTTTGTTACCCTTATTGGAGTGTGAGCCTGATAAAATAGAAATAGTTATAGGAACAATGTCAAAAGGCTGGGCCTAAACCTGTAATGACGCCAGAAGAAAAAAGACAGAGGAACACAAATACAATGAGCTAATAAAGGTTGAAGAAGCGAAAATGAAGGAATTGCATCCTGAAGGATACGGGCAGCTGATTGAGGAAGAAAAACAACTATTGCTTAAAGTGAAAGACCCAGTGACAACAGCAGCTATAAGAAATAATGGTGATAAAAGTAGTAGTTTCTGGTCTTCAATAGGTCAGATAATAATGGTAGCATTCGGCCCAAGCAGAAATGGACCTTACTATATGGCTGCAGGACATGGAAGGTGAACTAGAAGAGCGTACTGTGCAGAGAGGTCTGGCTAGGAAAATGATAACGACAACAAGGCTGCTGATATTCGTAGTAACCCTATATGATAAGCCTGTAAACAACCAGTAAGACAAGAATTCTCTACTTTTACTTTTTGTTATTATTCGCAAACTTTCTTCTAGTCATAGTAGTAATTATTATTGAGAAGGTACAAAAGGAATGAAGCTGCAACTCAGATTGGACAGTTTGACGTCAAACTGAGCAAAAGCAGCAGCTATCTAAGGAACCTTTCTTGTCATATTACTTCTATTAAATGAGCAGTAGCAGCAGTAGTAGCGATAATGATAATGATGATAAATATACTATAAGTGCAAGGGATCTATTACAAGCCAACGCTGCAATGATTGCAGGTGTTCTTATTTTCCTTGCCATTACTATCTCGTCTGATAGACCTTTCACTTTGCTGGATATAATAATAGTAAGTGCGGGAATATTCCCATTCATTTTATCTTATATGTATCTCTTGCAGGATTCTATGAGTAATGAGTATCGATTTAGAATGGCGAAGCGCATAACACGATATGGCTTATTTGGTTTGGTTGCTGCAATAATCTTGTTCTTGAGCCTTAGTCAGCATATATGAAAACAAAGTAATGATAATAATATGATAGTTCAATGCTGAACTGTCCACACAAATAGATAAATAGCCATTATTAGTTGACGTAACCTGCCTATCCTGGTCATAGAAATATGCTACAAAGAATAGTATGGCTTTACCTTGGAACACTATCGAACATGATAATCACATACACTCTCTAATGCTATCATGATGGCCTGATTTGCTGAACCAATACATGGACGGCTGGATAAAAGAAGAGATCCTAGAAGGCAAAAAAGACCAAAGAAGCAACAGCTGTTTTGAATATACTATATATTGGGTTGTATAAGCGTAGGACAGAGGGCGGTCATCGTCTAGTTTGGTCTAGGACACTGGCCTTCCATGCAAAATGCGAAGTTAGCCCGTAACCCGGGTTCAAATCCCGGTGACCGCATCATTCTTCTTCTTCTTCTTTTATCATAATTCACCAGAGAATGTCTCTTCCTGCTGTGTCGTACCAGATTCGATTGTCGCGGAGCCCCTTATGCGCCAATTGATATCAGTGCTGTTATTCAGTATCCTGGTGAAGAGATCTGCAATCTCGTCGGTATATTGCAAACTCAAGGTTTCAGTTATAGTCACTGGCTGGTTTGCAAACAACGCAGGCCTACCGGTAACAGGAACGTCTTCATATGATATCGTATCTGATCCAACGGGAGTACCATCTGCAAATAGATCGTAATCGATCCTTGAAGTGGTTAGAGTAAATTCATTGGTGTTTGTTACCTGGAGTGCTACTCTAAGATCAAGTCTTTGTTCACCTTCGCTGCCCGATACGAGTTCGACTCCTATAGGTTGGATTGTGACTCTTTCTGGATCAAATGGCGTGAATACAATAAGCGGGTAGAAGATGATTCCAAGGGCGACTGCAGCAATGGCGCCAATAAGCACAATTCTTCGCGGGCCTATTATCAAGTATGCTGCTAGCTGTCTAACAGAGCTGATTAAAACCTTTCTGGAAAAATACAATATTTTGCTCATTTTCACATTGCTAGTGCTTTTCATGTTGAGAAGTACGATCCCGAAAATCCCGACTAATTCAAATTCGTGTTCATTAAAAGGTATCTGGTTTAGGCTAAAGCTCTTCTTTCCGCCCGCAACTGTATAGTCTTTCTCATCCACAAGTATTGCGGATTATCGCGCCGCATCGATATCAAGAAGAGAAACCTGAAGAAAGATATTGACCAATAACAACGATCGAGATTTCTTTATAGAAGTCATATTGCTAGTCTGGTTTTCTGCCACTGTTTTATATCTTGGTAACATTGTCAGTATTCTTCTAGAAGAATACTGACAAGAACTTCTCTGTATCCTGTACAAAAATCTGAACTAGATTCTACCAACACTTGCTTGTTCTATCCCGCAAGATACATGGCTTTGCTACAATATGCTTTAAACCTTCACTATCAGCAACTACCAATATCATTCTCAGTACATAGTCACAATATTTGAATCAAGTAGCCAATACGTAAGATCCATTGACAGTGTAATTTCTGCCAGAAATGCAGCATGAATAATATATTACGAAAATATGAAAAAACATATGGCTGTAACAGACGCCCTCGTGATGTGGGTTCATCTGGTAGGTGCGTCAATATGGGTTGGAGGCTCAATCTTCCTTGGAATTGTGCTTGTTCCTGTTCTCAAATCTCATACTAAGACACTTGAGGAGATGGTTGCACTCATGGTTAAGATCGGCAGGCGATTCAACAAGATAACTGTACCTGCTTTTGCTGCCTTAATAGCAACTGGCATATACAACTCGCGCGTATTTCTTGGCGAGCCTGGCATCATACTTGATACTACTTATGGCATTATCTTACTCACAAAAATCATCCTAGTCATAGGAACCATTGTAGTATATATTGTACACATCAGGCTACTAGATGCTGATATGGAGCGCAAGATATTGTCAGGACAAGGAGGAAATATCTACGTTCAATCGGTACGAACTAAGATAATTATTCTAGGTGAGATCATTGTCGTCTTATCAGTTGCAATACTCCTCTTGGCAGCTCTGCTTGATAGTGGCATCTAGCCTTCTATCGTCACGATATAGCTTCCTCTCCGCTGCTGCTCTATACTGTATTTGCATCCGACAATCTCGCTTACGACATGCAAGTTTGTAAGCAAATGTTGGGATACTCGCGCAACTCGGTATCTAGATCTGCCATTACTCAAGGCAAGTGGAAGAACTAGCATGTCTGCAAGGAATGGGTCTACTGTAGCCTGTGCAAGTGTGCTATTCGAGAATCTGTTGGCAGCCTCTGTCCCAACTAACTCTGCCCGTTTGCCAAGCTCTCCTATCGAGTCGCCACCGACGTAAAGACCAAAGTCAGACGCGGAGTATACTAGTATTGAAGATCCTGGGGAAAGAGACGTTTCTACTGACGCGGTGTAATTGCTACATCGGATATCCTTTTTCTCTAGTGCTATTAAGGCGGAAGATATCTGCCTCTTGGCAACGTGCACTGGCAGTTGGCTGCAGACACTGATAATCTTTGACTCAGGATATCCAGTAGCCAAGAGTTCTATTGTGCCAGGGCTTTTGCAAGGCTTGATGGTGGACTGCACTATACCGCCCCCTTTTGGATAGTATCCTCGCTTCAGTACATCCACTGAGAATTTTGATCCAATGCTTAGGTAGCTTTTCGCAACGATATGCTTGATATAATCAATTGTAGGACTTGCCTTGACATCTGTTCCGCCCGTGACCTCGATTTGCAGGCTGTTGTTAGACAAAGAAACTGCCGGCACTACAGTCATAAGAATCAGTGAAATGCTACCAGCAGTACCAATGTCGAACTTTATTGAGCCTCCATCGAATCTGTCAGAAGGTGAGAACCTAATCCATTCTGCCCCGACTTTCAGGTTTTCAGCTTTAGCATGAAAAAGGTCAGCAATAATCTTGATTCCTGCAATGTGTTGCGGGCGTAGGCCGGGGTTAGTCCTGTTTGCGCGAATGTTGGAGACTTCAATTGGCTTGCCGGTTATCGCAGAGAGTGAAATTGCAGTGCGCAGTATCTGCCCGCCGCCCTCACCCTGAGACCCATCTAGCTTGACGAAGCGGGGAGATAGTGTCACTTTGTGGGTACCAGTTCTAACTTAGCTTAAAAATATAATGGCTGGCTGCGTTATCTCATGAATCATGGTCAGTCAACTCTGTGTTGTCACAATTAGGACCACAAAAAAATGTTACAAGAATTTCTTATGTAGTCAGGAAAAATATTAGTATGGGGGAAGCGTTATAAAATTGTTATAAGTCTGTTCTGTCTTGAATTAAATTACAGAACGACGGCTGGCAGCGAATTCAAGCAGCAGAGACATTATGCAAATTAAAGGAGATGGATGTGTCATTATTGGTGGCAAAAACCGGACAAGCAGAGTAACCGGAAATATTCAAATTAGCGCAAGGAAACCGTGCTTTTATACGAGCGGGAGTCGCCCAGCATGGCCAAAGGCGTAAGACTGAGGCTCTTATCCCTTAGGGGTTCGTGGGTTCAAATCCCACCTCCCGCATTTTTTTGTATATTGACTTAAATCGATATTCTTGTTTGCTATCTGTGTTTACAGATAAAAAATCCTGTTGGAAAAAATAAAAAGAAAAATTGTGCTTGGCGGTTACTGTCCTCCGCCAAATAGGTCTTGGAACGGCTCGGTGAGTGGTTCAAATATACCAGCGTCGCCTTCTACTCCTTCTTCTTGTAACTCCTCTTGTGGTGGTGTTGTCTGTACAATAGTGGTGCCATTTCCGCTTGTCGCCTCCGATACTATGCCATATATTGGCTGTCCTTGGAAGTGGTTTTCTGTTGCCTCAGCTTCTGGCATTATGGTCATAACCGCTGCATTTGGAGTAAAAGTCAGTGTGGTATCTACACCTGGCCATCTAGTGGTGCCATTTACTGAATACTCTGCAGCACCACTTATTGAGGTCTCTTGGCCTTGGACTAACTGTACAGTACCAGCGCCCATGCTAAAGTCGGTGATGTCGTGCGTATGGAATCCAGTACCATCAGTGTGCACCATCATAAAGTTGGCTGTAAAATCTGTCACATTTCCTTCTTGTACCTCAAGGTTCCAGTTTCCTCCTAAGATGTATGGTAACTGTTGGCCTCCACCAGTTTCATTAGTACCAGTTGTTGCCGCGCCTGTTTGGTTGCCGCCACCTGCTGTTTGGTTGCCGCCACCTGCTGTTTGGTTGCCGCCACCTGCTGTTTGGTTGCCGCCACCTGCTGTTTGGTTGCCGCCACCTGCTGTTTGGTTGCCGCCACCTGCTGTTTGGTTGCCGCCACCTGCTGTTTGGTTGCC
>CAYWRR010000011.1:15191-23546 GCA_964460425.1 uncultured Nitrososphaera sp. | reverse complement strand
AGGTTGAGCTTATGAATATGACTAATCTTCCGAGGAGGACAGTGCAAAGCGCAGTGGAGGAGCTTAAATTACAAGGGTTAATTATTGAACGAAGCAGCTTGGATGATGCACGAAAGAAGCTATACAATCCTGTTCAATTTGAATGGCTATGAATTTAACTGCAACCAAAATATTCTTTATCGGAGAGCATACTGGGAAAGAAATGGCAAGAAATTTGCGTCAGAGATGTCCATCAAAGAAAGAAGAAGGAAAGAGAAACGCGGATCTACTTTTCTTGAGGAAATTTGTATCAGCTGCTTAACATCATAGGGCATGACCGTAATTACGCAGTCACCATTTATGGTTGCAGAACTTTCATATTGTAAGGGCGAGTAGAATTTTCCTCATAAAATGATACTTGATGTCAAAGAACGCTTATAAAAAGAAGATTTCCTGTACGTAGGACGAAAATACTTGGCAAATAGTACCTTTAGAGTGCAATCACACAAGTTCAGCCAGGAGAACATTCAGACTACACTTGTGTGCTCAAAATGCGACGAGGTCTTTTCCAAAGAGTTCCCTTTAGACCTCGAGGGTCAGACGATAGAGTTCAAGTGTCCAGTGTGTGGCGTGCCTGGCGAAGCAGATCTTCCATACAAAAGCGCCGAAGAACGCGAAGAGCTGGAGGAGGACTTTGAAGAGGTGGAAGAAGAAGAGAGCGGCGAAGAGTTTGACGAAGAATACTAGCTAGCTGTGCGAAGCTTCGACTTAAGCCTCATCTGGCATTCGGTTCTAAGGTTATCTATTATGTCATTAATACGGATACCCTAGCACTGTATGGCTACCAAAATGAGATAACTGCAGTATTACTCTAGCAGAGGTACCTGCAAAATATGTAGAGTCACACAATATATTTATACTGAAAAGAAGGGCACAAAAACCGAGTTTACCTTAGGATGACATACCTAGTAAACTCTATTGTAACTACTAGGCATCCCATGTACTTAGCTACTTCCTAGCCAGCTTGCCTAGCTGCGCGAGTAGTGCGGAAAGCTGAATTTCTGGATGCGCACCAGCAGCGAGTCTGTAGTCGTACTCCGCCATTAAAGCTGCAAACTCCTCTGGTTTTTCGATCCTCATTTCATATGCCTCCTCATTTGCATACTTCATAAAGTCGCCCTCTGACATGCCATAGACCTGAGTCAGCTCAAGAAGCTTCGCTCTTGAGTCATTGAACCTGCCCGATATTGCAAGGCGCAGCACTTCGGCTACCATTGCCCTGCCGGAAATACCAATAGCTGTCGTAACACTTGCCACAGATACTGAGCCCATGCCGGCTGCAGCTTGCATGATGTTTATGGAGTAGCGTAGATCGCCACCTGTTACATCATATATCTGAGCAAGAGCCTTTTCTTCATATCTAACCTTCTGTTGTTCACAGATCTTTTTTAGATGATCGATAACATTTTCTTTTGGTAAGCGTGTAAATCTAAATACTACACACCTGCTCTGTATCGGCTCTATTATCTGGGATAGATAATTACAAACAAGAACAAATCGGGTCGTCCTTGCACTGTCTTCAATTATACGCCTAAGTGCAGTCTGGGCCTCAGAAGTCATCTCGTCAGCTTCGTCAAGTATGATTATCTTAGGCTTACCAAACTCTTTGTCACCTGCCAGCTTAATTGAAGCAGCAAACTCTTTTACACGCTCCCGCACCATCTTAATGCCGCGTTCATCTGATGCATTAAGTTCTAGTGTGTTCTTCCTCCACTCTTCTCCTAACAGCTCCATTGCAATGCAGAGCGCAGCGGTGGTCTTACCAACTCCTGCGGGCCCAGCGAACAGCATATGGGGTATGTCAGGACTCTTAATCAGGTTGCTTATGCCCCTAATTATCTCCTTCTGATCAACTACCTCACTTAGTTTCTTTGGCCTGTATTTCTCAGACCACATAAGGTTCGCTAGATCTATTTTTTTGGCCGACTCCATTAAAGCGCTTTCACTGAAGTTATTAAACCATTAATAGATTGCTATTTTGCCCCACAAAATACCAATTCATGATAATAAAAACAACTATATTAGCTAGCTACTAGCTTTACAAAAGCTGTGCTGATATGATATATAATAAGTACGCCGTTCTTAATAGCTCTCCCTGATGGTAGATATCACCCGCTCAGAGCCAAAGGTTGAAGCTATTCAAAGCATTTACCAGCTAGGCTACATGCTAGAGGAGGTTAGAGTGACATTTAAAGAGGATACTAAGATGAGCGTCGGCAACATTGTGGTTGATGCAAAAGAAGGCGAAATGTCGTCTCTCCCGCGTTGGATCGCCAAGATCCTTGTCGAGCAGGGCGCAGCCGAAATCCAGTCAAACGACGTCACCGGCTACATATCACGGACTATGAATCGCGAGCGCATTGCAAAGCCTCATGACCTCTCTGGCGTCGATGTTGACTTTTACGTAAGGGTCAACGATTACCTTGAAGGTCTAAAGGAGCGGGAAAGAGAAAGTCTGATTGTTTCCCTCAATACATTTGTAGCCTCTCGAATTGAAAAAATAGTCAAGCTAGCTGCCGCCTCATCACTCTCCCCCGAGCTTGAAGGCAAACTATCTGCGGAAGAAAAGGAGCTTTACATCCTGATAAACAAGGTTTCAACAAAATTCAAAAAAGGAGTGTTAAGGAAGTTTGTCTGAGCAGCAGACCGCGGCAGCGCTTGCAAACGATCTGGAAAAGTTTCTCAAAGCATTCAAAGACCGCGGCAGTAATTACAAGTATTTTGACAAGATAAATAACATGATGGCTTCAGGTGCTCAGTCGCTTATTGTAGACTATATCGATCTCGATTCTTACAACCCTCTCCTTGCCAAAGAGATAACGCATAAGCCTGATGAATATCTTGGGGCGTTCAACGATGCAGTACTATCAGTCCTGCGCGAGATCCATCCTGACTATGAGCAAGAAATCCGTGAAAAGATCCGGGTCAGGATAGGCAACTACACTGTGCAAAAGGGCCTGCGTGAAATAAATGCTGACTTGATAAATAAGCTTGTGAGCATCTCTGGCATGGTCGTGCGCTCGTCAGAAGTCAAGCCTCTTGCTAAGAAGGTTGCATACAAATGCACTAACTGCAACACGGTCACAGAGGCACAGCTCAAAGGTCTTGTCATGAAAAAGCTGGTTAAATGCCCTGCGTGCTCTGAAAAAGAACTCGAAATGGATCCGGAGAGTAGTCTATTTATTGACTTTCAGATGGTGCGACTGCAGGAGCTGCCTGAAGATCTACCTGCAGGCCAACTGCCGCATTACATTGAAGTTACTGTGATGAGCGACCTTGTAGACCAGTGCCGCCCTGGCGATAGAATCATACTCACAGGTATAATTAGAATAGAGCAAGATCAGATGGCTCCGCAGTCCAAGACTAGTCTTTTCCGCCTTCGTATGGAAGGTAACAACATCGAGTATCTTGGTGGTAGAGCAGGGAGCAAGAACACAAGGTCTGTTGAAAGAATAATGATAAGTACAGAGGATGAGCGGCAAATAAGAATGATAGCAAGTAAGCCTGATGCTTACGAAAAGCTAATCGCCTCATTTGCTCCTCACATTTATGGCCATGAGCCGATCAAGGAAGCAATACTGCTGCTTATTGTAGGATCTGTGACAAAGAGGCTTGAGGATGGCTCTACTAGAAGAGGTGATATCAATGTGCTTTTGGTGGGTGACCCAGGTACAGCCAAATCTGAGATGCTAAAATTCACCGCCAAGATTGCTCCAAGAGGGCTATATACTTCCGGTAGGGGTTCTACAGCTGCAGGTCTGACAGCTGCAGTCATTCGTGACAAGTTAGGGATCATGATGCTAGAGGCAGGCGCCGTCGTATTGGGTGATCAGGGGATCGTATGCATTGACGAATTTGACAAGATAAAACCGGAAGACCGCTCGGCACTTCATGAAGTGATGGAACAGCAGACTTGCTCGGTGGCAAAGGGGGGTATTGTAGCTACACTGAACGCAAGAACGTCGATCCTGTCCGCGGCAAATCCCATATATGGTAAATATGACCCATACAAGAACATTACAGAAAATGTCAACCTTCCAGTGCCGCTGCTGACAAGGTTTGACTTGATATTCATAGTTAGAGATAGTCCCGACAAGGAAAAGGACAACCTTGTCGCAAGCCATATTTTGGAAATACACCGCGATAGTGAACAAGCTGCTAGGCCTGCGATCGACATCGACCTTTTCAGCAAGTATCTATCATATGCAAAGCAGATCGAGCCAGCACTAACACCGGAGGCAATTGACATCATTCGCAGTTATTATATGGATATGAGAAGGATCGAGTCAGAAGGGATGATAACGGTGACTCCAAGGCAGCTTGAAGGGCTGATCAGGCTTGCATCTGCCCGCGCAAGGTTGCTATTAAAGGATATGGTCGATGCAGAGGATGCCCAGCGTGCGATCTATCTTGTAGATCAGATGATGAGGACTGCTGGCGTCGACGTCAATACAGGAAGGACGGACCTCGGTGTGCTATACGGGAAGCCTCAGAGCGTGGTCTCAAAGGAAAAGACCTTTATGGAATTATTCAGAGGACTCACAGGCACTGAGAACAATGATGTGGAAGATAAGGTGCTTGTAGACGAGCTAGTGAAGACCGGCAAGTTCTCTGACGAAGAAGCAAGGAAATATATTCAAAAGTTTAATCGGGAAGGCCAAATATTCGAAAGACGGCCCGGATTTTGGGCTAAGGCATAAATTCATTTTTAAAATAGCCAGCTTGCATATAGTTCTAAAATGCCAGTTGCTTTAACCGACAGTTCAATCAGAACGCTTCTTTCGTACCTTGGCTATTCTTCTCTCTATCCGCCTCAGGAGATGGCACTGAAGCACGGCATACTGGAAGGAAAGAGTATGCTCATGACTACTCCAACTGCCAGCGGCAAGACACTTATCGCAATGATAGCCATTTGCAAGGCGCTGAAAAAGAATAGAAAAGCAGTATACCTGACACCACTTCGCGCACTGGCAAGTGAAAAGTATGATGATATGAAGGTGCTTGAGAATCTCGATTTTTGCAGAAAGATCAAGGTGATGTCCGCAACTGGCGACTATGACTCGCCGGGAAAAGAACTGGCAGCAGCAGACGTCATCGTTCTTACAAATGAAAAGATGGATACGCTTTTCCGCCATAATGCAGAGTGGCTTGATGACATAGGACTCTTTGTGTCTGATGAAGTACATCTTATAGGCGATAGAGAAAGAGGGCCAACGCTTGAGATGATGCTTACGAAAATCCGCAAGCACTATCCACAATCGCAGATAGTGACACTTTCTGCTACAGTAACCAATTCCGATGAGGTGGCCGACTGGCTTGATTGTGAGCTTATAGAAAGCGACTGGCGACCAATAAAGCTGGTAGAGGGAGTCTACGAACATGGCACGATCAGAATGAGTGACGGTACTACTTTTAGAGTCAACAGTTCCGGCATTTCATCTGCAGTAGACCTTGCTATTGATTCTGTAGATGGAGGCGGGCAGGCACTCATATTTGCAGAAACAAGAAAGCGCGCTGCTTCGTTTGCAGCAAGAGCTGCAGAAGGTATCTATAAGCGGCTAGATAAAGCAGCAAGAGAACTGGCAGTTAAGACCTCATCTGAAATGCTAGCTAGAGGGGATGACAGCGAGATCACAAAGACCTTAGCGAAGCTTGTATCTAAAGGAGTAGCATTTCATCACGCTGGCCTTGCGCCATCAAGCAGGGAGATAGTAGAAAGCTCATTTCGGAAAGGTGTGATCAAATTGCTAACTGCGACGCCGACTCTTGCTGCTGGTGTCAACCTGCCCGCAAGACGGGTCGTGATAGCAAGCATACTGCGATACGACGCTGAGTCTGGTAGAAATTTGCCTATTAGCGTGCTGGAATATAAGCAGCTGTGTGGCAGGGCAGGTAGACCTCAGTATGATACTTCCGGTGAGGCCATAATCGTAAGTGAGTCCGGTCCAAATGCTGAAGAGCTTTGTGACCATTACGTCCATGGGAGCCCGGAACCACTTCGGTCGCAGTTGTCAAACGATAATGCCATCAGATTTCATTTGCTCTCAAATATTGCAACTGTTCCTGGGATGAAAAAACCTGAGATCCATGATCTCTTCTCAAGGACGCTCTTTGCACGCCAGTATAGTAATGCAACTGTCGAACTTAAGGTCGAGTCCGCCCTTGAGTATCTAGAGCAAGAAGAGCTGGTCAAGTCGAGGACCGACCGCTATATCGCTACAGATTTTGGCAGACATACGTCGCTCCTATATATCAATCCAGTTACTGCCGTCAAATTTAGAGATGCACTCCAAGGTCTAGAACACACAGCCACCACCAAATATGAGCTTGGCTTTCTGCACGCAATAGCAGACAGCCCTGACTTTTACCCAAAACTGTCATTACGCAAAACGGACTATGATCAGCTAAGCATTATGATACAATGCCGCGGCAATGAACTTTTGTACCCTATAAGCGAGTACGACTGCTCTCGTAGTTTTTGGGCATTATGTTGGTGGATAGAGGAGGCAACAGAGAAGGTGCTGAGCGATAAGATAGGAGTTGAGCCCGGTGACATGCACAGGATCGTGGAGATGGCTAACTGGCTTGCCTATTCGCTCTATGAAGTGGCCAAACTTTTGCGTCGAGAGGATCTTATGCCAGAACTTTATAACTTACGTACTAGGATAAGGTATGGAGTGAAGGAGGAGCTGCTGCCACTTGTCGTGCTTGAGGGTATTGGGAGGATGAAAGCTAGGACACTGTACAACGCAGGCTTTACCGATGTGCCTAAGATAGCTAAAGCTTCGCAGGCCAAACTTGCAAGTGTGCCCAAGATAGGGCCCACTGTAGCAAAAAAGTTAAAGCATCAGTTAAAGAAGAGGCTAGGACAATAATATCAAATGCTAGATGGTGTTAACCTGATAATATATGGTATAGCCATTTCCGCCATATCATTCTTTGGCGTCTTGTTCATGACGCCGGCAGCAATCAGGTCACTCACTGCAAAGTGCAAGGTAGTTCCCGATGCTCACAAGCCAGGAAAGTTTCAAGTTCCGCGGCCAGCAGGTCCGGTCATCATGGTCAGCATTGCTGCAGCAGAAATCGTGCTCTTCCTTCTAACAATGAACATTGCAGTCCTTGCAATACTTCTTACAACAGCGATCGCATTTCTCATAGGTTACATCGATGACAGCAGGGTGATGCCCGGATGGTTTAAACCAATGGCACTGCTTGCGGCTGCAATTCCGTTGGTTGTTCTTGACATTCATGTAGGAGAAGTGTATGGAGAGTCTCTCAACCTAATATTTGGCCGTGCATATATACCCCTACTATACGTACCGCTCATATTTGTCATCATTCCTATTACAGGCAACACTATCAATTCAATTGACGTGCTAAATGGAGTAGCAAGCGGTTTTTTGATAATTGCAACGATCCCACTATTGGCGAGCATCGCAATTTTTGGCAGCCGCGAAGTATTCCTTGCTGCGCTTCCGATATTATTCGCTACGATTGCATTTTACAGGTACCACAAGTTCCCAAGCCAGATATTTCCCGGCGACTCAGGCACGCTTTTGCTTGGAGCAATGTATGGTGCAGTGGCCATCGCCGGCAGTTCTGAAATAATTGGTGTAATTGCACTTTTGCCGGCCGTCATGAACTCGTTCCTGTTCCTTGCAAGCGTCAAGCGCATAGTAGAGCACAGGGAGATAAAGGCTAGGCCTACGATCTTGACAGACGACTTCAAGCTAGCAGCATCAACTGAAAGTACGGCGCCCGCTACACTTGTAAGGCTGATTGTTGTGGATAGGCCACTTGGCGAAAGAGAGATTGGTTATCAGATATTCAAGCTAGCAGCCTTTACTGCACTTTTAGCATTTGCCTCAATTGCGATCCAGTACATAGTCGTCCTTAGGTAGAGTAATTGAGATGGCACTTGCGATTCTGGCGCTTTTCATGACGGGAATGTGGACAATGATACTTGCTGCTGCGGCGTTCTTAGTCATTTTTGTCGCACCAATAGAGGTATACTTGTTTGGTGGCCAAGGCGAGAGGTTAACTATATCTGCAGTACAAGCAGCAATTGCTATATTAATAGTAATTGTGCTGGTTCTCGGGTTAAATAGGTTAAAGAGGATCTACCTATACAAGAAGCTTCAACGATAAAATACTGCCTAGAGATAGCCTGCATAACTGTTAATATTCCCCATAGCGCTTGTTGCTACTAAGAGAGTATATATATTGTCAATAAACTTGGAGGCTGTTTTGGTGTTAATGCTGCTACCTATAGTAGGCAGCATTCCCTCTGCAGCTGGCCAAAATGCATTATCCAAC
>CAYWRR010000011.1:0-15091 GCA_964460425.1 uncultured Nitrososphaera sp. | reverse complement strand
GCTGCTACTGCTAGCGACATTTTTGATCTCGTCGATAATGTGACAGAAAGTGAAGAAGAAATAGAATCTCCTACTTCTTCAGAAGCATTATCCAACGCTGCTACTGCTAGCGACATTTTTGATCTCGTCGATAATGTGACAGAAAGTGAAGGAGGAGGAGAAATAGAATCTCCTACTTCTTCAGAAGCAATAGAAGATCTAAGCAGTTCTACATTTTTGGATGACGCTGACGACACGTCATCTGTTACAGTAGGTGACAGTATCTTGGTAAACGAAGTTGAGCTCAACCCTAGAGGCAATGACATGGAGGAGGAGGAGTGGATCGAGCTGTACAACCCAACCACCGAGGATATCAACATAAGTGACTTTGGGATAACGCCCTCATTTCAATCTCCATCAATTGAGCTGCCACCTGATTCTATAATTGAAGCCGGCGAAACATATGTGATTGAGATCGACAGGCCTATGCTGTCAAACACTGGTGAAAGCCTTGTCCTTGCAAATACAACAGGCGATATCCAAGACAGAACACCTTCGCTTGTAGATAGGAGCGACGATGACCGTACTTGGCAGAGGATCCCTGATGGTAATAATGAATGGCAGTTTGTAGAAAATACCCAGGGCAGCCCCAACGATGATCCTGACACCCTCAGTACAATACTTGATAGTGAAGAAAATACCCAGGGCAGCCCCAACGATGATCCTGACACCCTCAGTACAATACTTGATAGCGTGTATTCTGGATCAGACGTAGAATGCCTTGGGTCGGCAGACTGCATCGAAGGTGTGGCAACCAGAATAGTGGACGGAGATACACTTTATGTAAGTGCAAACAGCACTATATACAAGGTTGACCTTGCCCTTACTGAGGCTCCTTCAAGAAATGAAGAAATGTTCTTCGAGTCGACGGAGTTTACTAGAGACCTCTGCCTTGGGAGCACGGTGCTAGTAGATCAGGACGACATGTTGCTTACATCTAACTCTGGTGTAATAGGTGTAGTGTACTGCTCATCAAGCAACCTAAATAGTGAGCTTTTGGATAAGGACTATGCCGAGCTTGAAACAGAGCAGTGCGCAACAAGCGAGTTCGCTAATGAGCCTTGGGTAAAAGATCACGGCTGCTAGGCCTTTTTTCTTATTTTAATTTTCTTCTTTTAAGGCAGTCGACGGGTTTATCTTTATAGTATAAGCGCGACGAACTTCGATTACGTTGATCTGCTCCTCTAACAGTTTTTTCATGCCTGCCATGACGTCCTCCTGCCGCTGGTATGGCTCTTGGCGTGCATCTTCCATTACCCGGTTAAAGTTGCTCACTATTGCCTTCGCCAGCTCAGACAACCTTCCGACATTTCTTGCTGGGATTGTTTGAAACATGAAAAGGAATTTGGCCTCTTCTGCTTGTTTGATACTCTCTGCCTGTGCTTCCCTTGTCCGAAGCTCGTCTTCCTGCGTAGGATAATAAGACATCGCTCAAAGGTAGGCTAGTATTATGTTTAACGGTATACGAAGATAATTCTATTGTTTCTAAAGAAAGAGTAGATCGCTCCGCATTCTTACCTTCGTTACTGGTGCAATAAGTGACTTTATTTGCGCGCAGCAGTGAAGGAACCTGACACCCTTGTGTGTTGTCTTGTAAACTAGGTTGTCATCTGAGTCTTTTTCTGCATTCAATAGGCTCTGTGAGAGTAACGTATTGAAGTAATAGTTCATCTGCTCAGAGCTTAAGTTTGCGTGTGACATAATATGCGTCTTTTTGACTCCGCCTGTTGCAGACACCAGTATATCATATATTATGTCAAGTTTGCTTCGGTTCTTAATCTTATCTTGTTCTTGCAATGCCAGCAACCTGTATTTTAGGCAAACATTTAAGAACGCTGCGGTAGAACATTCAGTATTCAGATTACAGTTAGACATTATTTCTGTGAATTTTGTGATAATTACATTACAATCTCTATTCATGGATATATTGAATTGTGATAACCTAATTATTTGAAAACCTTATATTGTAACCATATTTACATCGTCCCATGAAGCGTGTAGAGGCGATTATACATGCAGAGAGAGTAAGTGCTGTTAACGAAGCTTTAAGTAATGTTGGTGTGGGCGGTGCGACTATCTTTGATGGAAAAGGAAGAGGCAGGGGTGAAAAGCCGGAGGTCCATACTGCTAGGGGGACAAGAGAAGTCTCTGCCGAATTTTCATCTAGAGCGAATGTAGTGGCTGTGGTTGATGACTCTGAAGTTGAGAAGGTAATCAAAGCCATCCTCGACACCACAAGCACCGGTTCTCCAGGGGACGGCAAGATATTTGTCTCCCCTGTCGCTGAAGCAATTGATATTGGAACGAGAAAACGTGGCCAGACTGTCACATAGTATAGCCTATTTTTTAGTAAAGAATTTTTTAGTTTCTCCAAGCATCAATACCTCAGCTGCTGCGACTTTGATCACGACAGGTAGGTCACACACTGCCTTGCCTATAGCCAGACAGTGGCGTTGTGGAAGCGTCCTCACTATCGATCGTATGGTGTCATTATCTGCCAGCGACACTTTGGATATTTTGTCTAGATCATTATCATTTGTAAAGTTAAACAGGAAAATGTTATCCACCTGTCGATAGATACTGTCGCTTATTGCGTCGGGCTGGTTTGTGATGAAGGTAGTATAAATACCAAAGTGTCTCATTCGAGTGATTATGTCTTCCCAATATGTATCACGTATGTAGATGTGTGCCTCTTCTGCAAAGAGGAAAATGGGCGGGATTTGCCTGTGCTCCAGCAAGTCGACAATCTTGCTCAATACTAACTCAACGACCATCCTACGTATGGTAGGCGAAACTTCGCCCATTTTGATTATCATGGCTGCACCGCTCTTGCCTGAAATTATGTCCTCAAATTGCAAACCTCTTTCACCGTTGATGAATAGTCGTGAGGACTGGATGAGATGGTAGCGGGACACTAGTGCATCTCGCACAAGCTCATTTATGTTCCAAGTGTTGAGAGCATTACCTATTGCATCTATTGAGAGCGACTGCTTGCTTTCACACCAGTCCCAGATCCGCAAAAATTCACGCAAAGATGCAGCAGGCATGTCAAGAGCATTTTTAAGCATTCCAGATATCGCTGTCTTACCGCAGTAGTCAAGAGTAAACCTCAGTGTCTTACCTGGCTCAAGCACCTTGACTTGCTGATTGATTGAGGAAGGCATACCGGGGCGGCTCCATCCAAGGCCTTCATACTCGTTGTTCAAGTCAAATACGACCACAAAGGCGCCATATTGCACCAGTATCTTGATAAGCATCTTGGACAGATGGGACTTGCCAGACTCTTTCTTACCTGTAATGACGGTCAGCTTGCCATCCAGATCTTCTGCATAAATTTCAAACTCTTCTTCGTGACCAGCTCTGCCAACCGGGATCGGAAATGCACCACATCTTCCAAGCAAAGAGTCAAGCTCTTTCATCGTAATCCGCCTTATCTTGGACTCAACTCTCGAAGGAAGCCATGTTACATCGCTTGAAAGTTTACTGTCATTGACAGATGCCCTTATCTTGGCACGAAATACTCTGGCATCCCTTACCAACCGTGACAGGCTCCCGATGTTAAGTGGGTCATGTAGGTTCTCCAAGCTTGATGCGTTGACCACCTCTTCTTTGACAATGTCTTCAATTAAAGCCTGAGATGAAAGGTACTCTTCATCATAGACCTGTACAACCATGCTCCTGCTTCTATCCTCTATGAGTAAGTAGTCTCCCTTGGCAGCCGAATCTTCCTTCATGGCAAGTAAGAGCAGTTCGTTGCCATTCTTTGATAGTATCTTCATACTGGTATCGTCCCCAAAAGAGTTCTGCGTATATCATCTGCAGCTAGCTCTGTCACATCATAGTTATTCAGTATGTGGCTTCTAAGGCATGTCACCTCTGTACTTGTGAACGTAGAAATGTGGTGCGCAAGCCTCAGGGTTTCGGGATAGCCACCTGCCACCACGTCATTTCCAAGCAGCATACCAAGTGATTGGCTCACATCACCTACAATGTCTGCTCGCAAAATAGGACTGCTACTGCCCTTTTCCAGCTTAACCATCAAGTTGCTGCCAATAGTGTTCCTAACCAAGCTTTTGATGATATCCTCAACTTCAATGTAGGCCGGCCCTGGCACTTTTGTTAACGGAGCGGCCGCCCTGTCCAATGCCTTGAGCTTAGTGCTCTTGCTAATCCCTACAAGCATGTTCTTTCGGAGAACACTGCTCTCTGAAATCTTGCTTATACGACAGTCTCTCTCTTCAAAGATCGATGCTTTGAGTGAGCCGTCAACTAGAATTATTGAATTTGTAAAGTGGCTTGCAATCTCTTTCTGGATAGTTCTCTCTACGCGTACTCTTATCAACCGCTTAGCCAAGTCATCATCTAAAAGAACCAGCCTTGAGAGCCGCTCTTCCAGTTCTGATTCATGAACTGTCTTTTCGCTTAGATAGAACAACCCTGGGCCTACCTTGAAATGCATGAGAGTGCGCCCGGCGTAGGCTGTAGCGAGACCACACTTAATGCCATAAAGGCTTCCATCTTCTGTCTCGGCTAGCTTGATGCTGCTAGAGTCTATAGCTGCCACAAGGGTATTCTCTTTGATCGGGCGAATGGTAGTTATTGTTGTTGTACTGTAGGGATTAGATCTCATACCCCATCCATCAACTGGCATCATTTTCTTGTCGTCATAGCAAAATACAATTTTCTTCCCCTTCAGCACATCGAGCTTTGGAGCAAGACACCTGCTTACCGATTCCCCTATGTCTAGATCCCTTATATTCAAGATATTGTCCGAAAAAAGGCTTTTTTGGCTGTTCATGTTGAACAACAATATCTGCGGGCACAAGTATATTAATATTGCTCAACATGATCAATATGGTCAGCAACAGATTTATCAATAGCAGCCTGAGAGGTATATTTAAGCAACTATGAGTGGTCCTACCGCTGAGGAAGTCAAGATAAGGCTTAAGCACGGTGAATGGGAAGTAGAGGTAGTCTGCATCGAGAGTAGGGTCAAGCAGGTAGTTGAAAGCGTGCTCTCAAGCCTTGATACTACCAAGATGATCGGGCCAGAAGTACAGAGCCAGCTTGATGCGTTGAGGCGAGAAATAGACTCTTTAAAGACAAGGCCGATCGCTGAAGTCCTGCTGGAGGGTCAGCAGAAACAACAGCAGAAGGTGACAACCAAGAGTGGTATAACATGTAGAGGCCTTTTGGAAAATCTCTGGTTCGAGGGGCATTTTGTTAGTGAACGGTCTCTTGGTGAGGTACATGAAGAGCTATCAAGAAGAGGTTATAATTACGATAGGACTGCAGTCTCGCATTCGCTTACAGATATGGTGCGAGAAAACATCTTGACAAGAATTGGAACAATGCGGAATTACCGCTACGTACAGAAAAGGCCACCAAATAGCACTACTGCGCAGGCCTGATCTTTTTGGCTATCATAGAATTGAGCCAGTGTATGCCTGCTGTAGTTATCCTATATTTGCTCATCTCTTTTTCATCACGTGCGACGTGGCCAGCCTTAACCATTTCAGATATTCTGGAGCTTATGGATTTTGGGTTGAGCGAGGTAGCAGTATGAATATCTGATACCTGCATAGAATCGTCCTGCAGCCTGCCAAGATCCTTTGCAATTCTGGCAGCTACAAGCTGTAAAGCTACTATATCCTTATCAGACAGCTTAACCTCGGTATCTAGGATTACACGAGGACCTTCTGGTGTGATCTTGATGACATGGGAATATGTTTCTATGAGCTCCTGTGTTGCATAATTGAGCAGTATCTTTCTTGCAAGATCTATTGAAGGCACCTGCTTAAGCAGAAAGTTCATCACAGATGCTGTGACAGTCTCCGCAGAGCCGCTGAACTCAACCTTCACGTCTCCTATGGTTACGGTGACGTTAACATCATTTTCAGCTTGGCTCATTATTGTTTTCGCTTGTAACACAAATGGTGGGCTATATATTGAATTCGTTAGGTTGCATCCGCTACCACCTCCTGTTCTCCCTTCTCCTATAGAGTACATATGTTACTCCAAGCAATCCTCCTGATAGTGCAATGCTTATCACTGTAGTGCTAACATCTCCCTCAATTGCTGTGCACGTAAATTCGCCGATAGAACAGCCAGCAGCAAAGAAGATACCATTCCAAGCAGAATGTGCAATCACTGAAAACCAACCCTTGCCACTGAGCCATGTTCTTAAGCTAAAGAAAAGGGATGGAAGAACAAAGAGCAGGTTGCCAAACGCAAGGGTATTGACTGAAAGCATATCTGTATTGAAAAGATGTATTCCGACCCACACAGCTCCAGTGACAAGGATAGAGTAGGCGTTTCCAAATATGTAGAACGGGATGCCAAAGAATATTGTCTCTTCTATTGGTCCTGCGGCAAGTACTAACAATAGTGATCTTGGGATACTTGGCTGCTCATAGTCCGGAAGAACCTGCTCAATCAGAGGCGTGACTGCAAGAAGCAGTAGAATGCCAATCCCGTGGTAAAACAACAACATCTTCGTAAGGTAGCCTACCGAAGTGCGCCTGTATTTGGACAGCCATGACCCAGGATGAAAGTCGGCCTTTTCTTCAGTAAATCTTCCTGCCAACGGGCATAGCATGACTGTTACATTAAAGAAGTTTCTGGCTGACAGGCTACACTCAATATTCCCATGCTGATGTACACCATCGGCTCAGCCTGCTTGCAAGTTACGAAAGGCTAAGTGATTCTTGCACATGTGCAAGACCATCAACTAACAGCTTGAGCCCGCTTGGCACATACTCCATGTCCTTATCGCAGAGAGTGATGACCTTCCCAACATTTTCGCAATACATCTTTGGAACAAAATCTAGTCAGTATATTATGCTTCTAACCTCATCTAATGGGCTGACTGGTCAGCGAGGTGTTTTCTATGCTTGCAGAATTGATGGAAAGGGATTCAATGTAAATTTCACTCGTAGACTTGTTTGTACATTATTACTTGTTGACCATCTTACTCATCTTATCCTTGAGCATTGCATTTACCTTTTGACCGTTGGCCTTGCCCCTGTATTCTGCCATCGCCCTTCCCATGAGTGTGCTCAACGCATTCGCTCCTTTTTCTTTGATTATTGTCATGTTGTTGCTTATTATCCTGTCAAGTCCTTTGCTCAGTTCTTCGTCACTTATTGAAAACGCACCTACAGCTTCAATGGCCGCATTAACGATCTTAGTCTCCATCTCTTCCTTTACATTCAACTGTTCATTGACAATCTTCACTATGGTCGGCTCTTTTTTCATCAGCTTTTCAAATATCAAGACAACTGATTCTTTTGTTATGGAGCCTCTATCAAGCCTTGTAAAGATATCCTTTATCACATGATCTGTCAAGACGGAAGCATCTAATCCTTGCCTTTGCAAGCTTGTGAGATCTTCTGTCAACTTAGACGCGATAAATGTAGGCTGCACCTCGGTCTTGCTTGCGATCTCCTCAAACACGTTAAGGTATTCAGAATCAAAGATCTGACTTGCCAGCTTCCTGTTGAGATTGTATTTATTGACAAGCGAGTCCACAATCTCATCCCACTGTTTTGGGGCCTTATCTGCAAGCGACACAAGCATCGAGTCAGTGATCGCAACCGGCAATATGTCTGTCTCGGGGTACATCCTTGCCACACCAGGCCTCGGCCTTAAGAACACCGTATTGCCCTCGGGGGTTACTGCGCGGGTTTCAGCAGGAACACCATCGACTGCAGCCTTAAGCCGCCGAATTATTGCGTCCGAAGCGAACCTGACCTTGTCATTTGAACCTCCTAATATAACGAAAGCATCGTTATCATTCATTTGTAGTCTTTGCTTGACCGCTGCAACTTCTTCCTCTGTTATTCCATAGTTTGGAAGCTCGTCTGAATGGAATACCCCCTCTATATCATAAAACTTGACTAGCTTGCCTAGCTCTCTTCCAAGTCTGATGTCCTTGTAGGGCTCAAAGCCGATCATGCCTGCAAACCCTGGCACCTTTATCGCTATGATCACCCCTCCGCCTTCAAGAATCTTTTTAACAATTCTTGAAGACACCTTGTTGCCGAGAATGTCAGTTACATCTTCAATTCTGTTGCCTACTTTTTTGATGTCAACATTCTTTTCTTCCAATTTCTGCGCGATTATTATTAAGCCGTATTGTCTCTGCATCTCATGCTCAATTACTTTTACTAGCTGATCGAGCTGCTGCACACCCTTGACCTCAACCACGGCACCATTCTGCACCGAGATGTTGATGTCTTGCCTGATGCTGCCAAGCCCACGTGCAACCCGCTTGCTTGCTCGAAGAAGCCTGCCCAACGTGAGTGCAACCTGCACGATTTCGCTAGGCCTGCCAGTCACCGGTTCAAGTGCAATTTCCACAAGTGGCACGCCCAGTCTATCAAGGCCGAACTTGCGCGCTCCCTTTTCATCGCCTATTAATTTAGCTGCGTCTTCTTCAAGACAGATGCTTTGAACTCCAATTCGCTTGCCTGCAATATCAAGATAGCCGCCAGACGCGACAAGCATCGTACGCTGAAAACCAGTAGTATTTGAGCCATCTATCACTATCTTACGCATTACATGAATCTCATCCATAACCTTAGAGTGGAGTGCAAGTGAAAATGTCAACGCAGTTTCAAGTGCCTCTTTGATGACATCATGTGGAGGTTCCTCATCAGCCTCTACAAGGCAGCTAGAACCAAAAGCCGCCTGATATTCAACAGTGTGCATCTTGGAAAACTCGAACATTGCTGCTGGATCATATGCACCAAGCTCACTTTGAGTTGGCCGCAGCTTGCGTACAAACGAACTATCATATTCTTTTGCTTCTTCGCAGCTGCAGTTGCAGAACAGCTTGCTCTTTGTGGCTAGCTGTTGATGTATTTCAAAGCCTACCTTGAGGTTCAAAGATGCTGGATCTAGAGTATATACCACTGGGCTAGAAATTCCCTAACACAAGTATTAAGCCTTACCAGTTAGTTCTCTTGTGAAAGCTTGCTTTCATCCTTTCAGGATTAGTGGTCTAGTGCTACCGGGTTTCTATACCTTGGCTTCTTGCGATCCTTTTTGACTAGAAACTGAATCCGTCCTGACAAGCACAAACCCTTTCACAGTCTGAGAATAGTTCCAATAGTTCCATGATATGATGTTGTATGTGCTTTTGTGTAACTTCAGAGGGAATTATTACGTACCATTCCATGAAAATATCTGTCCTCTAACCTGTACGGATGATATATCGTCTTTATGCATAAGTCTGTTATACATCTCACAAAAGCTACTGGTATCTTATTTATCGTGCACTTCTTTGCCGCTTTGTTGTTCGGCATACAATAGAATAGTTGCTTTGTTGAATCTCTTATATCTATACTTATTATGATATCTGTATGATGGGTGAAATTTCATTTGCTAGATTTTCTTGCATTATTTTTTTGGCTGCTTCGACATCCTCGCTGTTTGCCAGTGCCCACATTGCTTTGACTGTCGCTGTCTCAGATATCATATCAGATAGCGGTATCACACCGATATCGAGTAAGTCTCTACCAGTGTCATAGACTGTCATCCTTATGCGCCCCCAAATACACTGTGATGTCATGCATACCATGATGCCTGCATCAACCGCTTTTTTGAGAGCATGAAAGCATTCCTTGCCTACGTGACCTAACCCTGTTCCTTCAAGAACTATAGCCCTGTAGCCTACATTAATCACATGCTCGAGGAGCATAGGGTCAAAGCCAGGATAGTATTTTAGCAATATGACTCTATTCTCAAATTTTGTGTTTACTTCAAAAGGGCTGTCACTGGATCTTTGCACCAGCCGATTCGGGCATTTCTGCTGCATTTCTATTTCATTGTTTTTTACAAACGCTACAGGAGTCATGTCAATCGATTCAAAAGCATCACGCCTGCTTGTGTGGTTCTTTCTTACTCTTGTTCCGACATGGCATGCAATAGTGTCGTCCGAAGTGCCAGCATGCATTGTAACAAAGATGCCTGCATATTTTGACTCTGTTGCAAATACCGTCGCACCAAGTAAATTCAAGGCAGCATCAGAAGAAGGCCTGTCAGATGACCGCTGCGCACCTACAAGCACTACTGGAATAGGCAACTTCTGGAGTGCAAAACTTAGGGCAGCTGCAGTATAATGCATAGTATCGGTTCCATGAGGCACCACTATCCCCCTATACCTGCCTGTCTTGATTTTTTCTGCAATTTTTTCTGCTATCAATGTCCAATGCTCTGGCCGGAGGTTCTCGCTGTACTCACTCATCAATACTTCAGGATCAATTGATGCATGATTGGCAAGCTCGGGTACTGATGCATACAATTCATCAGCAGAAAGGGCTGCGTGCACACCGCCGGTGCGGTAATCTATCTTGCTTGCTATCGTCCCGCCGGTGCTTATCAAGGCAACTTTTGGCAAATTTTGATTAGCAGTAACCGCCGGAGTTCTGACAGCGGCAACAGCTTGGCCCTTGTCTAACAATTTTGCTATCGATTTTATTTTTGTGACATGTATGCCCGTATTGTAACCGCTATTTAATTTAATGACAATGTACTCTTCACTAGCAGATTCATAACGTGGCATCAATAGGCCAGTTATCTCGCCATTCTCGGTAGCAATCTTGATGCTATCGCCAACTGAGATGCTGTGCTTTGATAATAGCTTGAGGCCCATTTCTCTATATCCGCCACTATTGTCATGCTTTGTCAATACTTTTAAAGTCGATTACTAAATATATTAACAAATCTTTCTTAGCTAAAGAGTGTCTTGGCTCCATCCACACTATGAATTGGACAGCAATAGTTGAAATGAGTACTGCAAAAACTCTAGTAACAATGATTGAGCCTCGCCTTCCAATTACTCTATAAATCCTATCTATGTATCTTAACACGACATAGATAATACCTATGACTATCAGGATCGATAAAGCAGTCACAGTCAGACCTGCCATCTGGAATGAGATTATCACAGCTGTTATAGAGCCAAGGACAGCAAGCAGCGGAAATACCAACAGGACAACACCTGATTCAGTATGCGTCTCTGCGCTGGCAAGTCTCCACTTGCCGCGTATAAGAAGCTCAATCGATGCAATGAAAAGCAATTAACACTGGCACACTTCCAACTGGATCAATGACTACAAAGAGTGCAATTGTCGATCTGATTAGATCTGTAAGGAAAGTGGAAGAAACGTGTGATCCACATCGTGTATTGGCGGCGACGTATTATTAGCTGTGCTCGGTTATTGCGATGTTCCTTGATTCTAGTATCTTCAGGATCGCCTTTTCGATGTCTTGCTCAGTGATATAGCCAAAGTCCCAAGCATCGATGAAATTGAGGAAGTCACTTTCCAGCATCTTTGCTGTATTCTGAAACTCTGCCATCCTATCTAGTGTATCTGGGGACCTATAGCCTTTGGCTACCATGATGGGACAGCGATGGTCTTTCTCAATAGGGATATACCAAGCGGTCTTGGCAAACCTGTAGTGACCATCCGATATCATAGTATACATGCGCATAAGCTCCTCATTTGTTAGCTTTTGCAGATCTATATACCAAGGTTCGTTAACAAAGCTTGAAGCTGAACGTCCTTCTTCCTTACTATCATTCTTACTGCCAAACAACATCGGTGACATTGTATGGTCGATCAGCTAGAAATATATTATTTTCTACTTAGATGTTGTTGCCTGACATACCTCTTCGGGAGATTGCTCTGACCCTTTCAACACCATTTATTTCTTTTATCACTTTTGAGACAGGCTCGGGAACTAGATCTTCCCAATTTTCTTCTGCAGCCATCCTCTTCCTTATCTCAGTAGCCCTCATCTCTTCGCGCCTGTAAAGAGGTGCTTCAATTACCTTGATGCCTTGCTCGTGAAACAGCATAAGCGTAAATAGGTCGTTTGCAAATACTACATCATACTTTGGTACAAGCATGTCCACTTGATGGGTCCAAAGTGAGTGCACATCAATATCGGGTACCGGGATTATCAGTATGCGTCTGACATCTACTTCGCGATCAGCGTCAAGCGACTCTTTTATCATCCTGATCCTTTCGCCCGCCCTGAATGGATTTCTGGGTTCATGGCTCTTTTGCGCGCTTCCGACTACTATTACCAGCTGGTCGACCCTACTTAATGCAAATTTAACAGTGGCAAGGTGCCCCTTATGGAATGGCTGGAACCTGCCAATGAAAAGCCCCTTAGTAGTCAACAGCGATATGCTAGAGTGGGCACTATTTCTTAAACATATTTTTAAGCTCCAAGACTTGTTGAAAAGGTTCAAGTAGAATATATGCCTTTGATACAAACGATCTTCACCGCATTTTGCATAGATTGTTAGATATCATTAGAGAGGTTTGATTATGGGAAAGTGAGAATATAATCAAGCCATATCCTAGGGCCTCCGCCAGACATCAAAATAACCTGAAACAGTCACAACTATTCTGAAGGGAAGATACTAAATAGTAGACTTGCGCTACTAAAAAATTTAGATAGTTAAAAAGGGTTTATGCTTCCACTAATTTTCATCCTTTGACTATCTTTTTTTCTATGTTGTAGCTCCTGTGGTCACGGCATCAGATCCTGTAGCACTGGTGGATGCTACTCTTTTGCCTGCCCGCTTTCTTTTGGTTGCCGCTGATGTGCGACCACCTTTTTTACTTCCTTTTCTTCCAGCCGCAGATTTCTTGGATCTTGTTTTTGCCGGACTCTTTGATTTTCCTCTTGCCATATTGTTGCTATTTTTTAGAGCCTGCACTACTTTATTAGATCATATGATGGAATGTACTTGATTGCCCACTCATATATTAGTAATATAACATATTTATAATATATACTACTAGAAATATTATAATGACTTTGGAAGGTCATCTGGACCCTTACTGGTCTGCAATGTCTATATGGGATATACAATAGCCGTATAGTAATAGTTGTAATAGTTGTTCTAGCAAAAATGCTACTTAAAAGTTGGCTTCTGAAGAATGATTGGAAAAAAGCTATATATGATGTACATCTTTAGTTTCTTTTAATATAGGGGGTTCTCTTCTCCCAAAGGCACGTGTGACAACCGGCATCTTGAGAAAACCTCTTTATGTGTCAACATAAATCAGTTATCACAATGGTAAAGATGCCTACAGGGATAATTCAAAAATTTAACTACCTCTGCCTTGGTGTATGCGCCAGCAATGGCCTATGCCGTATCTTGCGCATGTAGTACTATTGCCACTATGATGCAGAGACATGTTATTGCTTGTCCTCTTGCTCGTGAGTCTGTCTCTCTTACGTAGGGAGAATTCAATTGTCAATCCCTGCAAATTTTATTGATTTACGAAGCTTCTTGTTATTCTTTCCGCTAGTATCTGAGCCAAGCTAGAAGCACCTGAGTCGTCAGCAGTTTCTTCTATTTCTTCTGCCTCATCTTCAGTGTCACCCGCATCATCGGCGTCGTTAGCAACATTCGTGGCAGTTTCTTCTATTTCTTCTGCCTCATCTTCAGTGTCGTCGTCTGTATCCTCTCCTTCGGGAACTATCCTAAATATCGAGCCATCATCATCTTGGAAGGTTAACACATACAGGTATCCCTCAGGTCCAACTTTAACATCTGTGATGCCCCCAAATCCTGTTCCAAATAGTATGTCATCGACTTCGTCTTCCGGATCCAAAGCTCTATCAGCCAAGCCTCCTCTGAGTACAAGCTGTGTTCTGTTTTCATTTAAGTCGAAATGATATAGATTGCCATTGTTATAATCACCTACAAATAAATCGTTTTGATATGTTGCACCGAGCGCACTTGAATCTAGAAAGGCTAGCCCGGTTGGAGCAACAGTTTGTTGCCAAGTGAATTCTGGATCACTATACCTGCCCCTACCGTCAAAATCTACTAAGTCCTCTTCTATATCTAAATCACTTTCACGTTCAGCCAATCCTGATACATCTCTCCATCCACTGTTAAAGCCAGGTTCTACAAGGTTCAGCTCATCATATTGGTTCGGCCCATTTTCTGTATCCCATAGGTTGCCAGTTGCAGGATCAAATGCCATACCAAAGCTCTGTCTGATGCCGTATGCATAGTATAGGTTCAGAGGGCTTTCATCACTAATGATACCTTGGATATCTTCTACTTCACCTTCTTGAGTTGTTCTAATCACTCCGCTGGTGCCATCCGGCTCTGGGTCATCCTCAAAGTTTTGAGCCTGTGTTTCATGGTGATCAACAGTACCAATTACCACATAGACATTATTGTCTGGACCAATGGCGACTGGCCCTCCATGATACCTAGGGCCTGGTGTAGCTGGAAGGTCTAAAAGCAATGTTTCATTTGTTAATTGCACTTCGTCGTCACCATCGTCTCCAATTTCATGTACTATGTTGTATCTGTAAAGACGGGTGCCTGCAGGTGCGATGCCTTCACTCCAATCATCACCATCTTCTCCTCCGCCTGATTCTGTGAAGTATAGGAAAACATACTGTTCATTATTAGCTGTACCTGTGCCATTAGTGTCGGAGATGGCAATTCCTAACAAGCCTCTTTCGTCATTGTTTGCAACTTCAACATCAATTACAGGATCATCCTGCAGTTCGCCGTCAACAATTCTATGTACTCTGCCAGAATCTTTTTCAGTGACCAAGATATCATCCTCGTCTAAAAAAGCCATTGAGGTAGGAAGTTCTAGACCTTCAAATACCTCTTCTGTTTCAAGATTAGGATCGTTTATGTCTGGTGATGGAGAAGGTCGATTGTGCGTAATATGCTCCCGCAGTTCCTGTGCTGCGGCTCCCTTCAGAAGTTCTGTAGGGCCAATAAAAGTAAGAGCCTGTGGTGATACTAACAATAAGCCTAAGAGTAGTAGCAGTGTAAGAGAGAGCGTAACATTCTTTAGTGAATACTTTATTCCCACTGCAAACAGTTGTTGTATACTAACCTATTAACGATTAGGATTTCCCTTTCTGGTAAAATTGACCTGACATGCTCTATGAAGTGTAACTACCAATTTTTTAAGAGCCTGATTTCAAAGGTACCATATCAATAGGGTAGACATGCCGATTCTATTATTAGAAGTTCTAGAAAATA